>JAJRSW010000048.1:67500-69156 GCA_024278595.1 Fidelibacterota bacterium
CTCTTCGAAATAGCTTTAGGGCTAGCGTCAGTACCGAGTGTTATGGGGGTAGAGCACTGAATGGGCTAGGGGTCCTACAAGATTACCAAACCCAATCAAACTCCGAATACCATAACATGCTTACTGGCAGTCAGGCAGTGGGGGATAAGCTTCATTGCCGAAAGGGAAACAGCCCAGACCATCAGCTAAGGTCCCTAAATCTGTGCTAAGTGATAAAGGATGTGAAATTGCTAAAACAGCTAGGAGGTTGGCTTAGAAGCAGCCACCCTTGAAAGAGTGCGTAACAGCTCACTAGTCGAGGAATTTTGCGCCGATAATCGTCGGGACTATAAGCACAGTACCGAAGCTATGGATTCTGAATTTATTCAGAGTGGTAGAAGAGCGTTCTGTTAACCGTTGAAGGTATACCGGAAGGATTACTGGAGGAGACAGAAATGATTATCCAGGCACGAGTAGCGATAAACCAGGTGAGATTCCTGGTCACCGAAAGCCTAAGGTTTCCTGAGTAAAGCAACTCTGCTCAGGGTTAGTCGGACCCTAAGGCGAGGCCGAAAGGCGTAGTCGATGGGAAACAGGTTTAATATTCCTGTACCACTTATAAAGCGTTTGAGCTATGGGGAACACAGAAGTGAAAGTTCAGCCAGCGATTGAAAGTGCTGGTTTAAGGTCGTAGGGAGATCCGGTAGGCAAATCCGCTGGATCACTATCCTGAGAGCCGAATAGGAGGGCATAGCCCATAAACTGAACCTAACCATGCTGTCAAGAAAAACCTCTATGTGAGTTTTATAGGTGTCCGTACCGCAAACCAACACAGGTAGGCGAGATGAGTATTCTAAGGTGCGCGAGAGAACTCTGGTTAAGGAACTCGGCAAATTAACTCCGTAACTTCGGGAGAAGGAGTGCCTACCGAGGATATCCCTTTACGAGAAAAAGTAGGTAGGCCGCAGAGAATAGGCCCAAGCGACTGTTTACCAAAAACACAGGTCTCTGCTAAGTCGTAAGACGAAATATAGGGACTGACACCTGCCCGGTGCTGGAAGGTTAATAGGAGCGCTTATCCTGACACTTGTGTCTGGAGAAGGTGTGAATTGAAGCCCCAGTAAACGGCGGCCGTAACTATAACGGTCCTAAGGTAGCGAAATTCCTTGTCGGGTAAGTTCCGACCTGCACGAATGGTGTAACGATTTGGGCACTGTCTCGACCAGAGACTCGGCGAAAATGAAGTGTCGGTGAAGATGCCGGCTACCCGCGGCAGGACGGAAAGACCCCGTGAACCTTTACTACAGCTTGACATTGGGTTTTGGTTTTTAATGTAGAGAATAGGTGGGAGGCTTTGAAGCAGTTGCGCCAGTGATTGTGGAGCCAACTTTGGAATACCACCCTTTAAATTCTGAAATTCTAACCAGATACCTTGAATCAGGTATTGGGACAGTGTCTGGTGGGTAGTTTGACTGGGGCGGTCTCCTCCTAAACAGTAACGGAGGAGCGCAATGGTTCCCTCAGCACGGTCGGTAATCGTGCGCAGAGTGTAAACGCATAAGGGAGCTTGACTGCGAGACATACAGGTCGAGCAGGTGCGAAAGCAGGTGTTAGTGATCCGGTGGTTCCGAATGGAAGGGCCATCGCTCAACGGATAAAAGGTACTCCGGGGATAAC
>JAJRSW010000004.1 GCA_024278595.1 Fidelibacterota bacterium
CCCCTGGACCGATGAGAACTTTGTGAAGCCTGATATGAAAGATCTGATCATTTACGAGACTTTGATCCGTGATTTTACCGAATCCGGGGATATTGCTGGAATGACCGCAAAACTGGATTATTTGACTGACCTGGGTATCAATGCCATTGAACTTTTACCCCCAACTGAGTTCCCGGGTGACAATTCCTGGGGTTATAATCCCGCCTTCTTTATGGCTCTGGAGTCGTCCTATGGTACTCCAGATCAGCTTAAGGCATTTGTGGATGAAGCGCATAGCAGGGGGATCACAGTTTTGGTAGACCTGGTATTCAACCATGCAGATGGAACGTCCCCTTATGAACAGATGTATGGAGATGACTATGAGAATTCACCTTATATGCATGCCGAAGCGAATGCCTGGGGCTTTCCGGATTTTGACCATGCCCGTGTCGGAACCCGTGCGTTAACGGCAGCAACGGTCCGCCATTGGATCCGTGAATACCATGTGGATGGATATCGCTATGACCATACGCCTGGAATTGGCTGGAGCGGGGCAACTGATTTTGGGGTAAGTTATTTCTCCAATCAAGCGTATCAGGAGAATACCGAAACCTATCAGATCGCTGAGCATTTTGCGCCTGATGTTGGCAGTTTAATCCTCACGACTCACATTGATTCTCACTGGCATGATGCCTTCCATGACCAGATGAAAGCCAATCTTCGCCAAGGTCCATTCGAAGGTTCATCTTATGGGGATATGGATAAAACTGAGCGCGGGATCAGCTATGCTGCAGATGGCTTTCAGGATGCTGAAGCCTGTGTGAATTACATAGAAAGTCACGATGAACAGCGCATCATTTTTGAAGCTCAAACCAATGGCCTGAGCTATGACCAGGCCTTAAATAAAGCTGAATTAGCAGCTCAGGTGCTTTTTACCAGTACCGGAATTCCCATGTTTTATATGGGTGCTGAATTAGGGATGGATACCGAACGGACCCTGAGCCACAACCCTGTTCGCTGGTACTACCTGGATACACCTGAACTGGCTGCCCTGCATCTGAGCTATCAACAGTTGATCTGGCTCCGTCAAAACTATGCCGCCCTGCGATCTAATAATATTGATGTGGTCTTTAAGTCCAATGCCCAGAAAGTGATCATTTATCACCGGACTCTGGATGAAGCTCCAGGTGTTGTGATCGCGGTCAATTTTAATAGCTCCGATCAAGTTGTGGATCTGGAATTCCCCTGGGCTGGCACCTGGTATGAATATACACAGGATGATACGATCACCATCGAATCGAACTGGTATGGTTCCTATACCATTCCAGCATCCTCAGCCCGGATATTCACTAACGAGCGGTATTGGGTTGCCGTGGATCAGTTCACAGTATTGCCTTTGGAGTATGCGCTGCACTCGGCATTTCCTAATCCATTCAATCCCACCACAACCCTGCGCTTTGATCTTCCAGAAGCTGCTTCCGTGGGAATAAAGATATATGATGTCCAGGGTCGGGAAATCTGGACCATGGGCACTGAACCTGCCAGCTATCAAGCCGGTTCTCATACCATTCGTTGGAGCGGGGTAGATCATCAGGGTCGGACAATGGCCGCTGGAATTTATTTTATTGAATTACAGACACCAGAGTTCCGTCAGGTTCAGAAGGTGATGCTGCTCAAATAATGTCGAGTAATTCATTTGCCAAGCTCTTCAGCACTGGGATCAAGGGACAGTCCCAAAAGGATAAAAAAGCCATTAACGGCCCTCCAGGATTTCAAAAGATCATATTACTCCCCCTGATCCTATTCATGGTTGCCTGCAGCACCGATCCCACACCACTCCTGCCCACGATGGAGCTGGAACCCGGCAGCCAACGCGAGGTCGCCTACACCGACAAACAGGACGCCTTTTGGGTCACTCGGGCAGGTGGCTATAATAATTCAGCATGGCAGGGCCTTACTGCTGCCAAACGTGCCTATTTTGAAGACCTCTTTATTACAGCAGATGGGACACTCTTGCCCAGAGAGCTGGCTTATGTCAGTGTTGATCCAGCAAAGCTGGTCCGGGATTACCCCGATCTTGGCATTCATGAGATCTGGACCCTCATTGATAATGAACGTACATTGATGATTCAATTGGAGGCTGAAAAAGCCACTCACTGGAATATTCAACCAGCAATCCAGGGGGGCTCCAGTGCTGATGATTTCCAGATCACTACCACTGAACATACAATGCAGGTCCATATCAAGCGTCTGGCCAAAACCCCTGCCAGCTATCCATACCTGAATATCTGGTTTTCACAGCCTATGCATTGGCTGTCAGCAAGATCTCCGAAGTTACCCCTCTACAATGGATATCTGACTCAGAGTGCTGACTATTCCGCCTCTCACAAGCTGGTGATCGTGATCGCTCTCAGTCCTGATTACCAAAGTATTGATCCGGCACCGGGCTGGATTGAGGCTGCCCGGAGCAAGCGTCAGGAAAGACTCATCAACCGCCTGGATCAAAGCAGCTTTAGCAGTAACTCGGCAAAGCTGGACGCCGCTATTGCCTGGGCACATACATCTATTGATGCCCTGATCATGCACCAGTTGGGTCAGGGAATCTATGCCGGTTTACCCTGGTTTGATGATTATTGGGGTCGGGATACTTTTATCTCCTTTACCGGGGCTGTACTGGTAAGCGGTCAGTTTGAAGACGCCCGGCAGATCCTACTTGCCTTTGCTGATCTCCAAAACCTTGATGCTTCGGATCCCAACTATGGTCGGGTACCCAATCGAGCTCAACCGGAAGATATCATCTACAACACCACGGATGGAACTCCCTGGTTTGTTCGATCGGTTTGGGACTATTATCGCTATAGCGGGGATGAAGAATTCTTAAAGAAAGTATGGCCGGCAGTCCGCCGGGCTACCCAGGGAGCCTTACAGAACTGGACCGATAAATACGGGTTGCTACGGCATGCTGACGCCGATACCTGGATGGATGCCCGCGGTCCTGATGGTCCCTGGAGCCCGCGGGGAGATCGCGCCATTGATATTCAATTTATCTGGCGGGACCAGCTGGAGATCAGCCAACGACTTGCAGGAAAATATGGTGACACGGGGCTTGCCCAGGAGTCACAGCAGACCTTGATAAAACTGGCGTTGGGACTTGAGCAATTCCGCTCCGGAGATGGTAGCTATCTGGTCGATCATCTAAATACTGATGGTTCCCAGGATAAACAGATCAGACCCAATGTATTTCTGGTGCCTCCGCTGTTCCATGAGACCTGCGACTGGTTGAGTTTTAAAAAACTTGCCCCTCAACTGGTGACTGAAAAAGGGGTACTCTCCTTAAGTCAGGCTGATAATAATTTTCGTCCCTATCACCATTTACCTGGTTTATATGTCCAGGATGCGGCCTATCATAATGGCATCATCTGGACCTGGAATTCGGCGGCTACTATCACTCAGGCGATTCGCTTTCATCAATATCAATACGCTGAGGCTCTGTTTGATGGTCTCACAGACCAAATCCTAAATCGGGGGGCTGTGGGAAGCATTGCCGAGTTGACAGACGCCTGGCCTAGGGAGGGTGTCACCCGGCTCTCCGGGACATTTACCCAGGCCTGGAGCATTGCTGAGTATCTACGCAGTTTTTACCAGGATATCCTGGGGATCCAACCTGATCTATCACGATCCACGGTCAGGATCGCCCCCAGGTTGTTGGCCGGAATGGAGCAGATCAGTTTCAGGGTGCCGGTTGGTTTAGATACCTGGGACATTGAGTATGCCGTAACAGAAACCAGCTTTGATATCGCCATCAATCGATCTCTTGATCTGGCCATCAACCTGTCCTTTGAATTAATATTTAACGGTACCTTACCCCGTCTTCAACTGCTTTGGGATCAACAGAATATTCATCTTCGTTATGAAAAACAGATGGGACAATGGACTGTTCCCGGGAATTATCCTGATTATCAGGCAACGAATAAGACCATTGAAATAGCTATGAACAGCCTGGCTTTCTGTGTTCTTGATACAACTCGAGATATCCCGGTATTAAAGGGACCGCAACACCGTTTACTTGATGAAACAGAAGTAATAGCTCATGGGGAAAGATTTAGCACCTGGCTGAAGATGATTGATCCAGCAGGTGATGATCGAGGTGATCCAGGACATTATGTATATCCTTCCAATCCTCAGTTTGAGCCAGGGATCGTAGATATTCTTGAAATGCAACTGGCTGAGGATAAAACAGCCTACCAATTCAAGCTCCAGTTTACCAATCTGGTCGATCCTGGTTGGCATCCCGAGTATGGTTATCAACTAACCTACACGGTGATCGGGATCAGTTATAACCCAAAAACGGGGACGACTGAAGTGGGTAAGAATTCTCAGGCTACCTTCAAAGCCGGGTTTAAAGCAGATCAGATCCTCTATATCAGTGGGGGTATCCTGCTGGTGGATGATGAACATGAGCCCCAGGCCGAATACATGCCCCAGGGATCGACCGGCGCCATTGGTGATGCCAAGACAGAAATAATCAGATTTTCATTACCCCGGGAGGTCTTTTTAGGCGACCTGAGAGACGCTCAATTTCAGATTGCGGTGGGCTGTCAGGATGACCATGGGGGGGCTGGTATCGGTGATTTTCGGGAGGTAAAAGCGCAAGTCGGTGGATGGGTCGGGGGTGGTAAACTTGACCCTGATGGTTCTAATGTTTATGATTGGTTGATCAGTGAGAAAGCTGGTGAATAGAACAGCTGCCACAGCAAAATCGATATTTTGTGGTGAACTCTGAAAAAATAATGGCATATTGGAGAATGAAAATGATTAAGGGAAAGAAAGGGATCGAATGAAAGCAGTCTGGTTGGCTTTTGGCGCCATATTTATCGCGGAACTGGGGGATAAGACCCAACTGGCGATCCTGGCCCTGACTGGGCGAGGATACTCGGCCTGGGCCGTTTTTTTGGGTTCAATGTTGGCCTTTGCGGTACTCACTGGGATCGCAGTTCTCATTGGAGATTGGGTTCAGGCTCGAATCCCAACCGAGACCATCAGCAAGATCGCAGGTGCCAGTTTTGTGACTATCGGTGTCTTGATGTGGTTCGGAAAAATTTAAGCTGGTAAAAGGAGTCAATATTATGGATAAACCTGTTTTCACTGTCAATAATATGACCTGTAACGGGTGTGTTGCAAACATTAAGGGCTTGGAGGTCGATGCCAGAATTAAGTCAATTGATATTAAATTGGCTAAAAAGCAGGTCACTGTGGAAGGGGATCTGACTTTCGAAGAGGGCGCAGAGCTGATCCGAGACGCTGGCTATCAGCCTGAAGCCGGCGTTGAGAAAAAAGGTTTTCTAGGAAATCTACTCTCCAGCTGATGCGTGGTCTGCTGCACATAATTGCTCATTTTGCGGTGCCGGCGATCATTGCGCCTTGGCTGGTCAAATGGCTAGAGTTGCCCAAAAAATGGACCAGCTACTGGCTACTCATGGTGGCGACCATGGTGATCGATCTGGATCATCTTTTGGCTGACCCCATTTATGATCCAGGCCGCTGTAGTATTGGATTTCATCCATTGCATTCGATCTGGGCCATTGGTCTATATTTCGCACTGTTATTTCCGCAGAAAAGCAGGGTAGTTGCAATTGGTTTTTTGATCCACATCGCGCTGGATGCCATCGATTGTGCCATGATGTAAGAATATTAACGTGTACAGTCGCAAAATCTTGGGACTCTACAATCCAAATATAGCAATACTTTTTGATAGCCCAAATAGGCCCCAAAAATGACACTAAAACGAAAGGTAAACATAATGAAATATCTAATATTAAGTGTATTGGCTGCATTACTCCTGATCAGTTGTGGCAGTGACAAAACACCGGCAGCCAAGGCAGATGCCTCAATGGCCAAACCTGAATCTCATGCTCAGACGGATGGTGAAAAAATGATCTACTTCACCTGTCCCATGGAGTCGCATAAACATATCCATAGTACAGAACCAGGATCATGCTCTGAATGCAATATGGCTCTGATCCCGGCTGTGATCACCAGTGAAGACGAACATGAGTTTTATGGATGTCCCATGGAGATTCACAGTCATGTCCGGCAGGCTGCTCCTGGACGTTGCGCAGAATGCAACATGGAATTGAAACCCATGCGCTTGAAAAGATCAGCCTAGTGTTCAGTCAACCTTGACGCTACCGCAGAAAGTCCCTCTCGCAGAGTATTGTTATTTATAGGTTTAGGTATAATTGTCATAAGTTGTAGTATTTATTACACATAGGGTATATTCCGTGTTTTTACAAATCCTTTTTACGAGGGCGTCAACCTTGTAGTGTGTGAAAAGTCGCAGGAGTTTTTGATTGATAACAAGGCAAATATTTTCAGCATAGCCTTGGCCGGCATTATTCATGAATTATTGCCACGAAGCCATTAAGCCACGAAGATTATTATTTTTTTTAAAACTTTGTGTCTCGTGACTTAGTGGCTATGAATTATTCAGACTAAAGCTGTCTTCAGGGAGCTTTCGTCTTCATTTATTCAGATTAATGTATGTCAAATAGGGATCCAAACTGGTTTCAGTGGCGAGAGTAAGCCGGAAATCAATTTTTGTTTTGATTTGCATAGGTGTGGATTAACATCGCATGAAATCTGTTATCGAAACATGATGGTAGTAAAACGACTTCCACCTCAGGTGGGGGCTGGAGCCATCACTGAATAAAAGGACTCTGCTTATGCAAGACGCTCTGAATCTGCTCACGAGTAACCCGCTTTACATGGTCGTTGCTGGCATCGTATTATTTGGCATTTTCATATTTTTATTAAAAAAAGTATTCAAATTGGCCATGATTCTCATCATTGCAACATTGGCCTATGGCGGTTACCTGTATATGACTGAAGATGATCCCATGAAGGTGATCCAGCAAAAACTGGATAAAGGGAAGTCTGCTGTCGGCGGTATTGATGAAGCCACTAAGGGTATGCGTAGAGATGCCATTGATAAAATGATCGATGATGTGGATAAAAAACTCAAGGAAGCGGCTAAAAAGCGGAAATAAATCCCGGTCTAAGCTTTACCCCTAACCGGTTCTTTTGCTAGAATCTAGGATTGCCACACTCTTCCCGCACAGTGCTGAAAAGTACTGTAGTGAGTGAGTTGATACGGTGGCGTCAAGCTTTAAATTTGAAGCATAAGGGTGGCTATGGTGAAATATTAAGTGTGCCACACTGAGTTCATCGAAGTGCAGTAAAACTGGAAAATGTGAAGAGTATACCGCGCATTCTGAAGTGAAACTGGTATTACTCTGCATCTTGATTTCAGTCAATCCTATCCGGCCAGCTTGATATTCTTGGGTAATGCAGCAGAAAATGGGAGTGGTCAGACAGTATTCCTGGCCTGGTGGGATTGCTTGATATCCTCCAGGTCGCCGCGAGGAATGGCGGCAATAAGACGTTTGGTGTAATCAGTCTGGGGATGCTGGTAAACCTTATCGGCCTGGTCCAGTTCTTCGATCTTACCTTCGTTCATGACCACCATACGATCTGACATGAATTTTACCACCGACAGGTCATGAGAAATGAAGATATAGGTTAAGCCGAATTCATCCCGAAGTTCATTCAACAGATTAAGTACTTGCGCCTGCACGGACACATCCAGAGCCGAAACAGCTTCATCACAGATCACGAACTCCGGCTGGACAGCCAGTGCTCTGGCAATACAGATACGCTGTCTCTGACCACCTGAAAACTCGTGGGGGTAACGATTATAATGCGCCGGGTCAAGGCTTACCCGTTCCAGTAATTCCTGTACTTTCCGGCGTCTCTGAGCATCATCAGCATGCAGGTTATGAACTTGCATGGGCTCAATAATGGCAGAGCCGATGGTGATCCGTGGGTCGAGCGATGAATAGGGATCCTGAAAAATAATCTGGATCCTCCTCCGAATACCCCGAAGCTCATCACTCTTGATATTTGTGATATCATTCCCGTAAAAACTGATCTTGCCGGCAGTTGGTTCGATGAGCCGCAGGATCGTGCGACCCAGAGTGGTTTTACCGCAACCGGATTCTCCTACCAGACCAAGGGTCTCTCCTGGATAGACATCAAAACTGACATCATCCACCGCCTTGACATGGTCAACCACCTTGCTGAACAGACCCTCCCGGATGGGAAAATAGGTTTTCAAATGACTCACACTTAGAATGGGGGACTGGGCATAGAGAGCTTCATGGCGTTTTGCTGTTTCCTCAGGGGAGATGATGAGATTATGAATGGTTTAATCCACTGACTTTTTCAGCTCGATCATTTCTCCTGAATCAGTCTCTTCCATAAAGTCAGAGATGGTGGGAAGTAATTTTAAACGGTGGTGGAGTGGGGGACGACAGGCCAGCAAGCCCTTGGTATATGGGTGCTGTGGATTGGAAAATATTTCCCAGACTGATCCCTGCTCGACGATCTTCCCTTTGTACATCACCACTACATGATCTGCGATCTCGGCAATGACACCCAGATCATGGGTGATAAAAATAATACCCATATCATGGCTGTCTCGCAGCTTGCGCATGAGATCCAAAATTGTGGCCTGGACGGTGACATCCAGTGCTGTTGTCGGTTCATCGGCAATGAGAATACGCGGGTTACAGGACATTGCCATTGCGATCATCACCCGTTGTTTCTGGCCACCGGAAAGCTGATGGGGGTATGACTCAATAATATTTTCAGGACGGGGCAATTCTACTTCTACGAAAAGTTCCAGAGTCCTGGCCCGGGCCTGTTTTTTATTCATTTTTTCATGGAGTATCAAGGCTTCCATGACCTGGTCACCGCAGGTAAACACGGGATTCAAAGAGGTCATGGGCTCCTGGAATATCATTGCGATTTCATTGCCCCTGAATTCACGCATCTCATGCTCAGATACCTTGGTGAGATCCACCAGGCCTTTTGTGCGGGAATGATACATGAGACGGCCACCAACAATGCGTCCCGGCGGATTTGGAATCAGGCGCATGAGGGACAGGGAGGTTACGGACTTACCGGACCCTGACTCACCTACGACACCAACTGTCCGGCCTTTTTCAAGACTGAAACTGACCTTATCCACAGCTTTGACCACACCTTCATCAGTGGTAAAGATGGTTTCCAATTCATGAATCTCAGCAAGCGTATTCTCTGACATATCTTGACCTATTCCTTTTATCATTCCCGGGTGAGTCTGGTTGAGCCCGGGTAGCCTAAAATATAAATGGAAAGGGTGCCGGAAAAAGGATGAAGGGACCTGGAGTTTTCCCTTATATAAAAAGTTTTTAAGGAATTTTGGATTATCTGCGGGTTGCATTCGTTGGCGTAGGCTGGTGCCGATACCTTGGTAAATCGAAAATAGCAGGATGTAATAAAGCCGCAGAGCCATGACACTTGCGAGCGAAGCTCAACCTGATCATTTAGAGTGAGGTTTCGCAACTATGCGCCCAGATCACTTCATTGCTTCCTGCGTTGTACAAAGGTTTGGTGTCTACAGAGCCTTATGAATCACCTCAATCAATTTTTTATCGAGAAAACTTTTGCTGGGATTATTTTGGTTTTCCTGGACACTAGCGTCCTAGACTTGCGGGGCCAAATCTTGGTCTTTTAGTCGCTATCTGCGTTGAATAATCTCACCATAGCGAGTGCTATGATGAAATTTTTCGCCATGATACCAACTAAAATTTCTGCGACTTACCCCAAATTCCAGACATGACTTAACACTTGAGTCAGGTCGCGGTTTAGCAGACGTGGGTCAGATGCTGAGCCGAAGCCTTGTTTTTATACTTGTCACGGCTAGACTTAGAATAAAATATTTTATAATATCTAATATATATTATAACAACCAACTGGCATGACCTTTTTTATTGCTCATTAAAGCTGAAATACAGTATAATGTTTGGTAATCCCGCAACACGGAACTATCTTCAGACCAAACTGGGGTATCTACCAGTGATATATATCGTGTAAAGAGGTAGGTTTTAAATGGTCATTAGCTCTGAGAGAAACTAATGGTCGATCAAATGAGGGGGAGGAATAGGAAGAAAATGACGAAACGACAGCATCTTATGAGCACCGAGTTGAACAAGACGCACGAACAATCCAACTTTATGGAAAAGTTTCATGCTGCTGAATGTTATGGTCTGTTGGGTCAGATCGGTTTTCTCAGTGATGAGAAGGTCCAACTGCTCCTGGATCAGGGTAAGGTATCTGGTCGGCGGAACAAAATGATGGAGGCATTGGAGAAGATAACCTATGCCAAGATCGCCGGGCTGGAGGGAAATTATGCCTTTGCCATGGAACTCTACGAGCAGGTATTAGATAAGGTTAACGTCTTGAACCAGGGGTCTCAGCAGGAGAATGCTCTGACCTTCTTTTACTACGAATATTCAGGATTTCTACACAGGATCGGTGATAACGGCAGTGCTTTGATGTATCTGGAAAAAGCCAGGGAAGCAGCCAGGTCCAACCGTATGAAGCAGATGATTACCTATCAATTCATGGTCAAGCAGAGTGGTTCGCTAAGAAAATCAGCCCTGCGAAAATGGATGCAGAGCATCGCCTATTTCAATAAGTATGGGATGACAGTTATGGAAGCTCAGGCTCATTATGACCTGGCTCTATATTACATCGAACAGGATGAGGTCAGTGATGCGGCGGATCATTTGGACCAAGCTCATGAATTGGCGGTAACATCTGGCTACCAGTATTTGCGTTGGAGTATTGATTTGATGCGGGGTACTCTATTGGCAGGTCAGGACCGCGACTCTGAAGCCATGGGATATTTTAAAGAACTGCTGAAATCTGCGACAAACACTTATTTCAAGACCAGGATATTGAACGAATTGGCGGATCTATATGAGCGACAAGGTGAAATTGATCAGGCCCTGGAATCAGCCATGACAGCGATGGAACTAGGTCAGCGTTTCTCGATTGGCCTTGAGTTGGCCAAAGCCAGTTTGAAGATTGGTGAAATATATCATCGCCAGAAAACCGATATTACCAAAGCCTTTTTCTATTTTCAACAGGGTTATGGTGCGGTGATGGAATTGTTACAACGAGGTGTTCCCATTGCAGATGAGCAGGCAACAGTCATTAACTGGTATGTCAGTTTTCTTGAGGAGCATTTCCCCGGGGATATGGCAGAATCGGCCAATGAAGACCTGTTTGCCTTCTCCAGGGACATGAATTGGGTCAGGATTAAAGATCTATTTCACTACAATCTATTCTTGTATCACTACATGAATACCGGGATCGGTGGGAAAACACTCCAGGCTCTGAAGTTCCCGGCATCTTCCTTTTATTCAGCTACTGAACGTCTGCGCAGCAGGGGAATCACATTTCCAAATTTCCGTAGAAATGACGTGGAGATTCCCAGTGATAATTATGTGGAGGGCTTGCAGCAGTATTCGCGGATGCACCGGGATAAATCCTGGGTTGAGATCAACGAGCAGTTTGAAAAAGATATGCTGGCCTATCATTACAAGATCAATAATTATAATAAGAAATTATTGGCTAAAAATCTTGAATTGGCCTACTCTGGAATTGTAAATCGGACGAAGTATCTGACATCCAGTTCCAACTGATTTCCAGATCGATACTGAAAAAAAGAGCTTGGGGCGCAAGACACGCAACGAGCTCTTTTTTTATCCTCAGAAAGCCAGACAGTTTCAATGGAATTATGCCGTTTGCAGTTCTAAAGTGATCATTAATACCGTCTTCACCTCCAGATGCGCGGTATATTCTTCATATTTTCCATTTTTACTGCACCTGAAATATTTACCATAGCTATACTTCGATGAACTCAGCACGAGTGGTTATGCAAAACATTTGATGTTTGACGCCTCCGCAAAAAGTCCCTCCCCGACACGATTGTCGGGATCTTCTACTCGCAGAGCGTTACATTGAGTCCTTCGGCTAAGCTCAGGGACCGCCCTTCGACTAAGCTCAGGGACCGCCCTTCGACTGAGCTCAGGAACCGCTGGTCGAAATGACGTGGAGTGTTGTTATTTATAGGTTTAGATGCATTTGTCCTAAATAATTGTATTTATTATATATAGGGCATATTCCGTGTTTTTCCAAATCCTTTTTGCGAGGGCGTCATGCTTGTAAAAAAGAAAAATATCTTGAATCTCCTCAGCGCATTTGGAACTGAAAATGATATAAAATCCCATTCCCCATATACTCCCCATAATTTGCACCATAAAGGGCAATATTTACCAATATGCGTGCCGGGTATTTGCTTTCTGAGTGAAAAGAAAAACCCCTGCATCTCAACAGGACGTTGGCATACAAGGGTTCAAGAGTGGTGATCGCGGCAGGGATCGAACCTGCGACCAATTGATTAAAAGTCAACTGCTCTACCAGCTGAGCTACGCGACCATGTCAAAAACTTATTGCAGAAATATTCTGTTCTACCAGCTGCGTGTCCCGGCGAAGCCTGTAAGGCGAAGACGGAAGCTACGCGACCATGAAAAAGCGAGCCAATATAGTTTTGTCCATACCCCTGACAAAACAATTTAACTGATAAACGGGCTTTTTAAAGGAGTGTTAATATGAATTGGTTGTTTTGAATATTAACCTATCTTTCACCCCATGGGAAAAAGTATAAACAGCCCCTGGAGAACCCTCTCCACAGCAGTATATGGTGCCCCTAACGAAGGGAAAATCTACGGCAATATCGATGTAGATGTGACCGCCGCCTGGGAAATGATCAAACACCATCGCAGTGAGGGACGCCGGATCACTCTGACCCACATGGTGGCTGGAGCCATTGGACGAACCATCGGTTGGGATATTCCGGAAATGAATGCCTTTGTAAAACGTGGGAGCGTTGTCCAGCGTGACGAGGTTATTGTAACAGTAGCCGTGAACATGCATGGTGGTCGTGAAATGTCCAGCGTCAAGTTGTATGATGCCCATAAAAAAACTGTTTTCGAAATTGGCGATAGAATTCGCAGCAAAGCTGCCCAGGCACGCAGTGGTTCCGACAATGATACCATGGAAAATAAATCATTTATGATCAAGGTTCCCTGGCCATTCAGACGGATGCTGTTCTTGCTGTTCCGCTTTATCACAAGTACCCTGGGACTGGAGCTCAAATTCCTGGGCCTGGGTCACAATGCCTTTGGGTCAATTCTACTATCTAATATCGGGTCCCACGGTTTGACCACCGGTATGGCCGCCTTATTTCCCGGCTCCAAACTGCCTGGTGTGATCACAATGGGTAAGGAGGAGGAGAAGGCCGTGGTGGTGGATGGTGAGATCGTCATCCGCAAGATCCTGCCCCTGACCGGTACATTTGATCATCGGATCATTGATGGTTACCATGCAGGTATGCTGGCCCATCACGTAAAACGCTATCTGGAACAACCAGACCTGTTAGCTACAGCGCCCCTCGAATTGACCGAGGATGTGCTGCAATCCCCCTGATTTTATAATAGTAAAAATAGCGTCTAATGATCCTGGCGTCCTGGGGTCAACCAGTGTCGATATTCCAACAACCAGGAAACACCCAGTATTCCAATGTTTTGAATGATCTTTAGTGAACCCATGGTGGTTTCCGTTGATGTCACGCTGAAACAGCCACAATTGAAATCCAGCCCTCGCAGCATAGCCGAACCAATGGCCAGGGTGAAGACCAGCGTCATACTCCCGATGATCAGATTGGCCGCTCTGGGATAGCGGTTAAAAACCAGGGCCAATCCACTTAACATTTCGATCCAGGGCAGAATAATGGCAGTGATGTGAAGCAGTGGCAGGGGGAGGATCTGGTAATTGGCGATGGCTTTGGCGAATAGACCGGGATTCCAAATCTTATCCAGACTGGCAAGGATGAACAGCAAACCCAGACCCATCTGCAGGAGTAACAGTAGCAGTTTACCAAATTTACTCTCCAGAAGGTGGTGGAAGGTTGAGTTCATTAGGGGCTGCTACCAGTGGGATAATCAGCGGTTTGCCACTCCTGCCAGCCCCCGAAAAAGAAGAAGACTCGGGTGAAACCCATCATGGTCAGATCACCAGCCAGGTCGATGGATGCATTACAATCAACCCCATCACAATAAGTAATGAGGATCTGCTCAGAATCCAGTTCATCCAGCAGGGATAGCGAATCCATAAAGGCATGGGCGGGTAGATTAATGGCTCCCAGAATATGTCCCTGTTGATAAGCTACCTGGTCGCGAGCATCCAGGAAGATAACGCTGCCCTCCAAATAGGCGCTGTAGGCCTGTTCTAAACTAATACTGTTGGCTTCGTTCGAATCACCATTGGGATTGATAGTGACAGAAGGGATCACCGTTCCACTGGAGTCTGAACCAACCAGGGTAAGTTCTGTTTTTATTCCGATCCCATTGGGCAAAATGGTTTGGGCTGTCAGTCCCAGGATGGTTGACACCAGGAACAGACCGAGGATATCTTTAAGTAGGGTAGGGATGCTCTGCATAAGGTGCGATAATAAATGGCAGTGTAAACTAATCCAAAAGGAATTGTGGGAAAGTGGGGCGGTAAAAGTTGAAAGTCGTAGGGTCAGAAGTCAGCTTGGTTTGAAATTTTACCGTTATCAGCATTGGTTGAATCGTTCAAGCGCAAACCCCTGTGGATAAAATTACATATCTGTTGGTCAGGGGCCATCGGTAGTTTATTGGAAAGCGATATGTATTAACAAATAATCGGGAATGTATCTCCGGTTTAAGCTGACAAGCCACCTCGCACTCTCTATATTCCTCAGCTAATATTTAAGGAGGAATTATGGCTGCAAGACGAATTGTTATCGGTGATAGTGAAGTTGAGATACCAGATATCGGGATCAAAACTTTTATCTATCCAGTTTTATTATTGATCGTGGTCTGGATCTTTTTTGCCGGACCATTTTATGTGGTAGCCCCGGAAGAAAACGGTGTGGTACAAACTTTTGGTAAATTGACCAACGTCACTGAATCGGGACTTAGATTTAAATTTCCCTGGCCGATTCAAACGGTGGAACTGGTAAATGTGGAAGAAGTGCGGCGTCTTGAATTGGGCTTTCGTACAGTACGGGCAGGTGGAACATCAAATTCTGCCCAGTATAAAAAGGTGCTAACGGAGTCACTCATGCTCACCGGTGATGAAAACATTGTCAGTGTGGATCTGGTAGTCCAGTACAAAGTGAAGGATGCCGGCCAGTTTCTGTTTCGAGTGAAAAATCCCAAGCGAGCTGTCTCACATGCTTCGGAAGCGGCAATCCGACAGATCGTCGCCTCGCAACCCATCGATCAGACCTTGACCACTGGTAAAGCTATGATCGAAACTTCAACCAAGGACCTATTGCAAAAAATATTGGACAGTTATGAGGCGGGGATCTTTGTCGCGCAGGTGAAACTGCAGGATGTGACGCCTCCTCAACAGGTGGATGCGGCTTTTAAGGATGTCCAATCTGCCAAAGAAGAAAAAGAAAAAAAGGTCAATATTGCCTTGGGTTACCGTAATGAGATCATTCCTCAAGCTCGTGGAGAGGCCGCTGAGGCTATCCAACAAGCTGAAGGCTATCGGCAGAAACGGGTCAAGGAAGCCGAGGGTGATGCCTCAAGGTTCACCCAGATGCTCAATCAATACCGGTTGGCAAAGGATGTGACCCGCACCCGCATGTATCTGGAGACTATGGAAGAGATATTCCCCAAAATGGATAAGTACATTGTGGATGGTAAAGATGCTGGAGGGCTGGTGAACGTCCTCAGTCTTGAGAAGGTGAAAGGGGGTGCCAGATGAAAAATATAGGAGCCATTATTGTCGCATTTATAGTGCTACTCTTCGTTTATGGCGGGATCATGATCGTGGATGAGACCGAACAGGTCGTCATTGTTCAGTTGGGTAAACCAGTGCGTAATATTTCGGAGCCCGGTCTGAATTTCAAGATTCCATTCATTCAATCTGCAACGATATTTGAGAAAAGGCTATTGGAGTATGACAGTGCTCCCAATACGATCCTGACCGCCGACAAGAAGAATCTAACCTTGGATAACTATGCTCAATGGAGAATTTTAGATCCCCTGAAATTCATGCAGACCATGCGGACTCAAGCCCTGGCTCAACCCCGCTTGGATGATATTATCTATTCTGCCTTACGGGTTCAGCTGGGAACGCATCTCATGCACGAAATTGTATCCACCATGCGTGATTCGCTTATGCACAAAGTGACCCAGAATGCTAATGTTACCGCCGGTGATTTTGGTATTGAAATTGTCGATGTGCGCATCAAAAGAGCTGATCTGCCCCGTGAGAACGAGCAGGCGGTATTCGAGAGAATGGCTGCAGAACGCCAACGGATGGCCAAGCAGTTCCGCTCTGAAGGTAAAGAGGAAGCAGTTAAGATCAGAGCTGAGACCGATAAGGACCGCCAGATTATTTTGGCCGATGCCTATAAGCAAGCCCAGGAAGTCCGTGGAGAGGGTGAAGCACGGGCGATCAAGATCTATGCCGATGCCTACCAGCGCGATCCCAGTTTCTACGAATTCGTAAGAACCATGGATGCCTATAAGAAGGTTTTTGATGAGAAAACCAAACTGGTGCTCACCCCAGAATCTGATTTTTTCAGGTATTTGAAGAAGATGAAATAGTCTTCCAGGAATGAGTCCATTCCTGACTCGAGATTGAAGGGTAACTGTCTCAATGATGGTTACCCTTTTTTTGATCAAAAAAATGTCATGGGCCAGGTGGGGATTTGAATCCCAGCTGTGAATTTGAATCCCAGTCTGGAATGCCACCATGCCTGATGAACTCTTTTCCCGAAAATGATTGCTGAGTCTTAGTAAGAATATATATTCAGCGGCTTTGTTTGAAACGAGGCATTGAGGTGAATAAAATGAGGCGCCGTATGAACATGTTTCCCGAAATCCACGCAACCACAATCCTGGGGGTGCATCATAATGGAAAAGTTGCCCTGGGGGGCGATGGTCAGGTAACCTTTGGTGATACAGTCATGAAGCATGGAGCCGTAAAGATTCGTTCGATCTATGACGGTGAAGTCCTGGCCGGATTTGCCGGATCGGCGGCTGATGCCTTCGCATTGTTTGAGAAATTTGAAGGAAAACTGGAAGAATTCAGTGGCGATCTGGTGCGGGCTGCCGTGGAGCTTGCCAAGGATTGGCGCATGGATAAAATGCTGCGCAATCTGGAAGCCATGCTGGTGGTGATGGATGTTGACCATGGCCTGATTATTTCCGGAAATGGGGATGTGGTAGAATCTGACGATGGGGTACTCTCGATTGGATCCGGGAGTCCCTATGCCATTGCAGCGGCCCGGGCATTTATTGTCGCTGGTAAAAAAAATCCGAAAGAGATTGTAAAAAAAGCGCTGGAGATCACCGCCGATATCTGCATCTATACTAATAACAATATTAATATTTTAGAATTGAAATAAGAGCATAGTCGTTACATGAGTAAATTTTCACTTACCCCTAAAGAGATTGTTAAGGAACTGGACAAATACATTATTGGACAGGATGGGGCAAAAAAATCAGTGGCCATCGCTTTGCGGAACCGCTGGAGACGCCAACAGGTGACAACTGACATCCGGGATGAGATCGTTCCCAATAACATTATCATGATCGGTTCAACCGGTGTTGGCAAAACCGAGATCGCCCGGCGTCTGTCACATCTGGTTCAGGCCCCTTTTGTCAAGGTCGAAGCCTCCAAATTTACTGAAGTGGGATATGTGGGCCGTGATGTTGACTCCATGATCCGGGATCTGGTAGACAATAGTTACACCATTGTCAAGGCCGAGCACGAGATCAGCGTTAAGGAACGCGCAGTTGAGATGGCCAACGATCGCATTCTGGATCTGTTACTGCCACCCCTGAATAATCCGGATAAAGAATCAGCCGATTATGAGCGCTACTTGAAGACGCGGGCAAAAATGTCTAGCAAGTTGATGGCCGGTGATTTTGAGGACCGTGATGTTGAGCTCAAGGTACAGGAAGACACCAGTGGACCCATGATGCAGATCTTTGGAACCATGGGTATGGAAGATATGGGTTTGAATCTTCAGGATATGCTGGGAAATGCCCTGCCCAAGAAAAGAAAGGTGCGGCGACTCAGCATTGCAGAAGCTCGTATTCTGCTTATTAATGAAGAATCACAAAAGTTGATCGATGAAGAAAAGGTCCAGCATGAGGCCATTCATCGGGCGGAGCAAGACGGAATTGTTTTCGTCGACGAGATCGATAAGATCGCTGGTGAACGCAGTGGGGGTGGTCCCGATGTCTCACGAGAGGGTGTCCAAAGAGATATCCTGCCCATTGTTGAAGGCAGCACGGTAAAAACAAAGTATGGTACCGTTGTCACCGACCATATCCTGTTCATAGCAGCTGGCGCCTTCCATAGTTCCAAGCCTTCGGATCTGATCCCTGAACTCCAGGGTCGCTTCCCCATCCGCGTGGAACTGGAAAACCTGACTGAAGAAGATTTTGTTAAGATCCTAACTCAGCCTAAATCAGCCCTGCTGAAACAGTATATCGCCATGGTGGGAGCTGAGGATGTGAAGATCAGTTTTAACAAGGATGCCGTTGCCGAGATCGCCCGGGTGGCCTTTGAGGTCAATGAGAGCATGGAGAATATTGGTGCTCGACGTCTTCAGACCATTATGAGCAGACTTTTAGAAGACACCCTGTTTCAACTACCTGACAGCAGTATTACCAGTATCAGGGTCACAAAATCCATGGTGGTCAAAGCTTTCAAGGACACCATGGCTGACCAGGATCTAAGCAAATACATTTTGTAGAAAGATTATATTAATGATCATCAGCTGCCAGGCACTCAAAACCATATTAACAATCAGACTCCGTCTTAATGGCGGAGTTTTTTTTACCCTGAATAGCTACCAAGCCACAAAGACACAAAGTGACGGCGTTCTTTTTGGTGCGAATTATAGCTCGGCAATCCGGTTGTTCGATGAAGATAATATGACTGGTACAGAGTTATCAATCATCGCTAAGGTGGGTTTATGGGATGAACCAAAATCATTGTGCTACTTAGTGACTTTGTGGCATAAAACTATATCCACAGTAAGTATATGGAGGTTAAATGAAACGAGATTTTTTAGCTGTAACCGATTTTAGTAGGGAAGATATCCATGAATCATTCCGGATCGCCAAACAACTAAAGGCTGATGTCAAAGCCGGTAAAACGCATCATTATTTTGCAAATCAGACCATGTCCATGGTTTTCGCCAAACCTTCCTTGCGCACCCGGGTCAGTTTTGAGACCGGGATGGCCCAATTTGGTGGCCACGCCTTATATCTGGGACCCAACGATATCAGTATCGGGAAACGTGAATCTGTGAAGGATATTGCCCGGGTTATTTCGCGCTATAATGATTGGATCATGGCTCGTCTATTCAAGCATGAACACATGATCGAGTTTGCCAAGTATGCTACAGTACCGGTGATCAATGGCTTGACTGATTACAACCACCCCTGTCAGATCATGGCGGATATGTTGACCATCCATGAACATCGAGGAACTGTTGAGGGGCAGAAAGTAGTCTTTATTGGCGATGGTAATAATGTCTGTAATTCCTTTTTGAATTTCGCCTCTGTTGTGCCCTATCACTTTGTTTTGGCTGCCCCGGCGGGCTATGATCCTGATCCGGAAACCCTGGCCAAAGCACAGGCTACCGGTCTGAGCAAGATCGAAGTGGTCCGTGATCCAATCAAAGCCGCTCGTGATGCCGATGTACTCTACACTGATGTCTGGACATCCATGGGCCAGGAGGAGGAAGGCCAGAAAAGGTTGAATGATTTCAAGGGCTTCCAGATCAATAATGAACTATTGAGCTATGCCAAATCAGACGCTTTGGCCATGCATTGTCTCCCGGCTCACTATGGAGAAGAGATCACCGAAGCAAGCCTGGATGGTCCTCATTCTGTGGTATTTGATCAAGCTGAGAACCGCATGCACGCCCAAAAAGCGGTGATGGTCATGCTGGCCAACTCAGCCGGGGCGAATATCCAGATCCAGTAGATTAATTCGACTGGAGTTCAAAGTGCATTAAAATATTCACACCGAATTTGACAAAAAATACGAATTAAGCCCCTTGGGAGGGGTTCCTCATGGGGGGAGAGCCAGAGCGATGCACTGGCCGGAAATATTCAGGTAAAACAGCTCGTATATAAACAAAGAGGCTCTGGTTGCAGAGCCTCTTCGCATTTATGTCTTGGAGCTTAGAGTGTTCTAAATGAGTGTGTTGCAGAATAGACATTAATCTCATCTGTATCCTGTGAATAACCTGCAACAAACCAGAAATATCGGGTGTTCGCCTCTAAAGCGGTAGCCGCGTTTGTAGGATATACAATACTCATTGTGTTCGCTGTGTTCGTTGTTAAATCGCTCTCCCAGATATCTCCAGATTGAGAGGAAGTGCGTACAACGATCTTATATTTTACGGCCATATTAACATTGGTCCACTCAAAAGTAGGTGTCAATGATATGCTCTCAGCGAGATCGCTGGGGCTGGTCAGTGCTGGCACTTCAAGTGGCGTATCTGAGACAACAATAGTAGGATCACTATCAAAGCCCCCAAGATCATAGGCAATTAGTCTGTAATGATAGGTGTTTCCCGGGGTCACATCTTCGTCTAAATAGTAGATACTCGTAACTGAATCAAGATAGGATTCAGCATCGGGTAAGAAGGAGGGTGAGGTTGATGACTTATAGATCTTATAATATGAGAAATCGCTTTCCGTATTTGCTGTCCAGGTTAGTTCAACATTCACTTCAAGATCAGCTTCAATATTGTGGGCCTTAATCTCAAGCCCGGCAGGTGGTTCAGGGGAAAATTGATTATAAGGAGTAACAATTATAGTATTTGAAAAGGCACTTTCATTGCCACTGTCATCTTCTGCTGTGACCTTGTAACTGTAGGCCACATCATAATCCAGTCCCTCTTCTGAATAAAATAGAGTGCTTCCACTACCTATTTCATAGAAGTTTCCGGTATCTGCATCCCGGTATATGCGGTAAATAACAACATCATCATCAGCAGGAGCTTCCCAACTGATCGAGGCTTTGCCATCTACGGATTGGTTTGGATCAGAAACTAGATTCTGGGGTGCTCCAGGTGCGGTAGTATCATCTTCTTCCGGATCACTGCAGGACCACATAAAGAGTCCAAGTATTATTGATAAAAGTAAAACAGGATAACGTTTTGTCATTATAGCCTCCATTTATTTTGGTCAGTCAATTTAAGAAATAGATCAAAGAAACAAGTGCAATTAAGTAAGCTGCGATCAGAATAATTGTTGAATTAGTAGAGATGCAATGTATTACATCTCTACCAACCAATTAGAATTGATTTTGAAGGGGGACTTTTCCCAAGCCACCGGGACGGTCTAGCACATAATGGGGCAGGGCGTAGCCGGGGATGGTACCCTGAAGTTCTTTCAAGATGGCCAGGCCTTTTTCAACTTGGACGCGCAAATGTCCCGTGCCACGGACTAGATCGGCCTGGTGCAGGTAATAGGGCTTGATCCTGATCTCCAGGAGTGTCATGAATAACTCACGCAGGGTTGCGGTAGAATCGTTCACACCGCGGAGCAAAACACTCTGGTTGAGGAAGGGTATACCCATGTTGACCCAGGAACCAATCTGTTGCCTGACCACAGATGTGATTTCATTGGGATGGTTGAAATGGGCGACTATCCAGACTGGTTTTTGCAGGTCGGCAATAATGATGCCCAATTCAGGTGTGAGCCTGAAGGGATTAACCACCGGTAGGCGGGTATGGATTCGGATCAAGCGCAGCTGAGCGATATCAGCTAATTTATTGAGAATTCCATGGAGCGCACCATCACCCAGGGTCAGTGGGTCGCCGCCGGTGAGGATGACCTCCTCGATCTGGGGATGTTCTTCGATATACTTGTAAGCTGCCTGGAGATCTTCCTCACGGGCGTTGTGGGCGGTGTCACCAACCAGGCGCTTCCGGAAACAGAAGCGACAATACACCGCACACTGGGCTGTTGGCAGCAGCAAGACCCGGTCGGGATAGCGATGAATGAGGGCTGACAGCGGCCGCGACCCACGCAATGGATGCTCATCACCAATGGGATCTTCAAGTTCATCGGGACGGATCTGGAGTTCAACCGGATCAGGAATGATCTGCCGGTAGAGGGGATCTGAATCGTCAAACTGTCTGATTAGCTTGAAATAATAGGGCGTGATAGCCATGCGATAATTGGAGGTCAATTCAGTGAACTGATCAGGGTTGAAAGGCCAGGAATGACCTGGTGCTGACATCCATTCGGTAAGCGTTGCATGATCCTTACAGGAATGGGCGTGTTGCCACTGCCAATTAGCCCAATCCGGTTGGGTGTTATCGAATTTCATTGTTCAATCTGTTGTTTGGTGAGAATTATATTAATCCGGCGGATAATAAGTGTGTCTCCCTGAGCTCGTCGAAGGGTCTACATAGGCGGTTTAAATGAAATCCAGCTTTAACATTAATGTCCGCCAGTTTAATAGTAGAGACGCATTGCAATGCGTCTCTACCGGTTTTAGATAATTCTGATTAGTCTTCAATAGCATCCACCAGATATTGGGCAATATCCTTGCTGGACGTCTGGGAATCCAATTCCGCGGCCTTGATCCCATCGTTGATCATGGTAGCACAGAAAGGACAGGCTGTGGCAACTTCAGCGGGTTGCACCGCTTTGACATCTTCCATACGTTCTATATTGATGGTCTTTTCGCCCAGGGTTTCTTCCAACCACATGCGACCGCCACCAGCACCGCAGCATAAACCTTCGTTACCGGAGCGTGGAAATTCCGCTAAACGGACACCGGGTATGGCGCTCATCAAATCCCTGGGAGCATTGTAAATACCATTATGCCGACCCAAATAGCAGGAATCATGGTAGCTTACCTTGGATTTATTTTGTTTTGTAGGGGTCAATCTGCCTTGCTTAACCAGATCATCCAGGAACTCTGCATGGTGGATGACCTCATAGTACTTACCCAGTGCCTGATAGTCATTTCTAAGTGCATTGAGACAATGCGGGCACTGAGTAATGATTTTCTTAACTTTATAATTATCAAAAGTATTGATGTTCTGTTGGGCCATCATCTGGAACAAATACTCATTCCCCAGGCGGCGGGCTGAATCACCAGTACAGGTCTCCTCTGTACCCAGAATAGCATAGTCTACGCCAGCTTTATTCAATAGCTTAACCATGGCCTGGGAGACCGCCTGGCCGCGGGCGTCATAGGCACCGGCACAGCCGACCCAATACAGATATTCTGCTGCACCCTTTTCGCGCATTTTGGGCACATCAAGATCGCCGATCCATTTTTCACGATCCTGACCTGATTGACCCCAGGGGTTGCCGTTGACTTCCAGGTTCTTGAAGGTTGTTATGGCCTCCTTGGGAAACTTGCTTTCCATCATGACCAGGTCTTGACGAATGCGGAGGATATCTACCAGGGGCTCATTGGCGACAGGGCAAACTTCCACGCAATATCCACAACTGGTGCAGGCCCAGATCGCATCTTCGGTGAGCATCCAGTCAGTGAGACGATCCTGGGAGTCATCACCACCGGCCAGCTCTGGTATATGATCACGGATATAATAGCGTTTATTAACTTCCAGGGCTGAGGGAGAAAGCGGCTTGCCGGTTATATAAGCCGGGCAGCCATCCTGACACCGGTTGCACATGATGCAGGCATAGGCGTCTAAGATACCCTTTTGCGGGAGATGCTCCAGCAGGGCTGCACCGTACTGTTCCAATGTTTCGTCTTCAAAATCGATGGTTTCAAAGGAAGCTGCGGTCATGGATCGGTCATTGATCATATGGTTCAATGGCCCCATAAACAGGTGGGCATGTTTGGTGGTGGGAAAATAGGGGATAAACGCCAGGATCAATCCGATGGCCAGCCACCAGGCGGCATGTTCACCAAAAATGAGCGCCTCCAGGCTAAGACCCTGCCAGGCAAGGGCGAAGGCTGATGCGGCTGGTTGGAATGCATCCGAATGCGCCTGAGCCAGCTCAAAGGAAGCACCGAGAAAGCGGAAACCCACATGGAAAAAGATAAAAAAGGCCACCAGAGCAGAATCTCGAAAGACGCCTTTCCGAGCTTTATCATTTACCAATACATTCTCATTGATATGGAGATCAGGGTCATTCTGGATAAAGCGTCGGCTGAGAAAATAGAGCACACCCAGCATAACGATGACACTGAAAAGATCCACGAACAGGCGGTATAGTCCGCCCAGTATGGATCCAGGCATGAAATGGAAACCCGGAACCAGTCCATACAGAACATCGATGATATTTACCAACATATAGAGGATGAAACCCCAGGCAACCCCGGTATGGATCACTGTGACAAAGGGACGGGTCTTAAAGAGGGGTGTTCCCAGAAAGGCTAAAATGCCTTGTGGGATACGTTTGAACACCAGCAACCAGTCAATGGGTCTGGACCCTCGGGCGATGATTCGAAACATATTGCCAAATGTGACCCGGGTGGCTCCTAAGGAACCAAGCAGGATCAGAATAAAGATTGCTTTTTCCCAACCTGTGAGCATAAGAATTATCCTCCGTAGTGCCACCCGGTCTCAGAAAGACACATGGCTTGCTCTTCTTCTCTATTTATTCCAGCATCGACGACTTGGGCAATAATCACATGATGATCGCCCTCTTCGACAACGGTTTTAACCTGACAGGCAAGCCATGCTGGGCTAGCCTCCAAAATCGCACCTCCGGTTTCGAGTGCTTTTGCTGGAAAGCCACCGAATTTATCATCTTCCCAGCTACCTGGTTTGAAAAAGGCGCCGGCTAAGCCCTTATCACCTTTATTGACGAGACTGACCACCAGGTTCATATTTGAGCGGATGGCAGCATATAATCGACTATCCGCTTTGACAGCCATGGTGATCAATGGGGGCTCAAAGCTGGACTGGGTGAACCAGGTAACGGTGGCACCAACGGTGTCTGCCCCTTTTCCGGATGAGACGATGGCAACATTATGATGCAGTAATCTCAAGGTATGTTTTTTTGCTGCTAAACTGAATGACATATTGATGTTCCTTAATAGAATATTTTGGGCTAATCTAGCAGATTAGCGACATCAATCATACACCATTATCGATCATCTATAATCATCAATTGATCCTCAGGATGAACCCGTATCATCAAGTGCTTTGCTCAGTGCAAATATTGCACCGAAAATTGATAAATAAACGACAGGAATGGTTCGTGGGATCATTGATAAATTGGCGGATGTGAATTAAGGGACTGTGAAAAAACACCAGTTCAACTTAATAAATGGAGTGTATTATGCGATTTGGGGCAAACTAATATTTCCTGTTTAACATGCTGTTATTATAGGTAATAGCCCCAGTCTTCAGACTGTGGGACTGAAAAACCTTTCAGCGCAGGCTTTACGGGTTTCAACCCGTTTTTCAGACAGCCTCATAAATCCTGAGTCATGAAACTTGCAGGAGCAGGTAATGGTTGCTGCTTAAGCGGTTTAATGGTGGCTTACGTGACAGATACTAAATTAGGCATGACTTTTGGCAGCCTTGAACGCTTCCAGCAGTGTGAATGTATCTTCTTCTCGTAAGGCGTGGATCTGCCCCTGAAGCCCTAAGCGCCAATTTTTTTCAGGCCATTTCCGAAAGTGAAGCAGCCTTTTGGAGAAGTCACTCATATCCATCCAGGCTTCCGGATCGAGAATAGTGTGTGGGCGGATCTTAAAGCGCCAGGGGTAGCGTTCCTCAGGATCTTTACCAAGGTTCACCCACATCCTGTCAGATGCTTCAGTTACGAATGATGAAATGGTGACCACTGCCGCCAGTTTTTGCAGTCCGGTGATGTAGTAGAAAAAAATATCGCCGGGTTCGACCTGAGCAGCTTTCTTACGCTGGCGTTTTTTTAAACCCTGCTGTGAAAAATCAAGACTTGCAGTTATATCCAGATTCTGTTTTGATGATATGATCAACCAGCCTGCCATACTTTAGTTTAGAGATCACCCCTGTTGATCCCGAGGCAGGGGCGGGTCACACAGCCAGAGAGGTTATGGTGCAGTACCGGGATAACGCTTTCCAACAACCCAAAGATCGTGATCAGGACAGACTCACGCGTAAGTCTTCGGGAGCAAAAAAGGAGCCTTCAATACCCACAGGATGGTTGGCTGCATGATGACGCAGAATGCTATATACCAAGGCTTGACCCTCAGGCAGATCCAACTGCTCACAAATCTCCTCGATACTCAGACCGCTATCAGCTTCAGATAACAGGTTCAGGATGCGATCCTTGGTTTCCAGAACCTGGCCAGCAGCTTGCTTCCCCGCCTCCACACCAGGTTGATGATAGGCGTTGATATTGATCAGGGAAGCGTAGAGACCCACAGTTCTTTCATAAAGGGCGATGAGAGCGCCAACACTTTTTGGCGAAAGATCTGAGATGGTTATGGTCAGGGAGCGACGATCATTTTGGCGCAGGGCAGTCCGGGTTCCGCGGAAAAACCCGAACAGGTAGTCACCGCTGGTATTTTTCCCAGCTACCAGAATAGATTTTCCAGTTCGGTCTGTGAGAACCTCAATGAAGGTCACAAAAAAATTATCCAGACCATCGCGGAGCTGTTGTAGGTAGGCATGTTGGTCACTTGATCCTTTATTACCATAGACGGCGAGACCCTGCTGTACCAATGTGCCATTCAAATCCATGCTTTTTCCCAGGGATTCCATAATTAGCTGCTGGAGGTACCGGCTGAACAACAGCAGGCGATCCTTATAAGGCAGGATTACCATATCCTTTTTACCGCGGCCTCCGCCAAGGATGTACCAAGCTGCTGCCAGTAGAGCCGCCGGATTACGGGCAAATTCTTTAGATCTAGTTTGAGCATCCATGAGTTGGGCACCAGCGAGCAAGCTTTGAACATCAATACCCATGAGCGCCATGGGTAGTAATCCCACTGCCGACATAACCGAAGTTCGACCACCCACCCAATCCCACATGGGAAAAATTGATAACCAGCCCGTCGCTTCAGCCAGTTTAAATAGCTGACTGCCATCACCGGTAATGGCAACAGCGTGTTTAGTGAAATCGAGTTGCTGTTGACTGAAATGGTGTTGGGTTTCCAGCATGCCGTTGCGCGTTTCAGCAGTCCTGCCAGATTTTGAGATGACGATGACCAGAGTCTGGTTAAGCGATCTGGCAAGTTGTTTCAGGGTCCGGTCAATTCCATCTGGATCAGTGTTGTCCAGAAAATGAAGCTCCAATCCGTCCCGGGTATCCAGTGCATCAGCGAGAAATTGGGGTCCCAGTGCAGAACCGCCGATCCCGATGATGAGAGCATGGGTGAACTTTTGCGCTGTGGGCGGAGTGATGATGCCATGCAAGATGTTATAAGCAAAAGTGTTAATATCTGCATTTGCCTGGTTTATCTGATCTCTGATGGTGGATGACGGTGCTAAATCCGGGTTACGTAACCAATAGTGACCGACCTGTCGATTTTCATCGGGATTGGCTATGGAGCCAGCCTCAAGTTTGTCCATGGCAATGAGGGCTCTTTGAATTTCGGATCCCATGGCTGTGAGTTGACCATTGGAGATGCCGCTATCACTTAGATCCAGATAAAGGCCGAGTTCTGAATGTGAATAAAGCTCTGAATAATATTTGCGCCAGCTTGGTGAAGGTCCCATGTACGAGTTATCCTTACAAGAAGTTGTGAGTTTAAATGGTCAAAGCCAATATATCAGGATGATGAGGGGGGTGAAGCAGAATCTTTGGTCTAATGGAGCAAATCCAGTTAAAATTAAAGCAGGGAGCGTGGTCGATTCCATCTACTCCAGGAGAAGAAAATCCCCCTGAAGCTTGCACAACAGGGGGACGTTGGTGGAGTTTATCCGATGCGATAAATGAGGGTTATTAAATATGTTGAAGTGTAATGGTGAAGCAGAAATAAATGCCAATGAATATGGCACTACTTAATAGAGACCCACCGATCCCGCTTAGAATCTGGCTGCTGGCTGGTTGTGCTAATTTCATTTTAATGACCTTTCCATTAGTGGCATAATTACTCACGGCAGGAGTTAAGACAAGAGGCATGCCATTGCGGCTAAATATGGTCTATCTACATAAATAATAGATAGGTAGAGCTTCGAATAGTTTAATAGAGAAGCTGTTTCTTAGCATAAAAACGATATAGGAGCATATCATTATGATATGAGCGCAAGGTGTTTGTCACCAGGCCTCAAGGGAGCGCGGTGGATCAGATAAATTTGATCAAATCAAATTTAAATTCTTTCGGGTTGATCTCTTTAATAACACCCTCAACCGTGAGTTTACCACCGCGCGTCATCCATGATTGATCTTGATAATCTTCCATATTGATCTCACCAATAATATGGATACTACGATCGTCCTGATAAGCCAGGAGCACTTCACGAAAAGTGTCACCACGGGAGGAAGCTTTGCTGCTGGAAAAAATACTGCGAATATGGACTTTTTGGCCGATATATTCTTGTTTAGCCGGTTTTAATTCAGAGGGAGCCAGCCTGAAGATCCGGCTGACAATAATATCGGGTTGAATCTCCAGACTAAGTTGATGCTTTTTCCTGGGGGGCGATGTCAGTTTGGTGCGCTTTTTTTGTGAGGTCAGTACTATTACAATTATTAGAATCACCATGATTACTGCAATTCCGATAAATATCATTAAATCCATCTTTATTTCCATTTCGCTGATTTTTCTAAAGGTAACAGGATGAAAGATAAGCCTTTCAACAAACAATGCAAACTCTCTGTTATGGCCGATTGTCAAGCACACGATAAACACGGTAGGGCAGAATAATTTATGGTTCATTCTGAAAGTGAAGCCCGGTTTTCTTTTAATGTGAGCCGTATGTTATTTACGAGCAATACATGCAGAATAACACATATTAATAATAGTATGGTACGTGAGTATGATCCAGAAACAGTAACCTAATAGCGGGTTGCATAAATAGCAAAATAATTGGATAAAATAAATATGGCTTTGATTTATTTTCTCATTCCTATGCTGAGAATAAAAAAACTATTAAGGCACTGCCTGAGCTCTTGACCAGATACTAAATATGCTACAAAACCTAAATTAATGCTAAGTGCAAACAAGATATGGGGGTTGAGATAAGCGATAAGGACTCCAATGAGCCAGATAAAAGCGGGGGAGTTAAAATTAAAAAAAGTAAATTACGTAAATCTAATGAGGCCTTGATATTCAACAGTGGGGATATGGAATACGGTAAATCATTAACCAGTTATATCTGGAACAATAAATACCTGCGTATATTAAGAAATAATGATCACACGTATTAATTAGTAACCTGACAAGCCGGAATAATCTGATCATAATTTGAAAATATCTTCCATCATTCTAATAATTTTAATAATACGTGGCTCACATTTATCATCTATGAAAATGTAAAAGTAGCATACCGTTATACTTATGTTATAATTGCAGTTTGTTGGAAGCCAGAATAAAATTACTGATTTGTAGCGGGATTTCCTGGAATTCAAAAAAAACAGGGTATAAAAATATTTGTAATAAGTAGCTAGCGGTCAAAGGCCTGATCTGGAGTTTATGGTATGAATAATATGGAATTGATCCAACTCTATTTGCCGTGGAAAAAGGTCGTCAAAAAGTCTCATGTAACATTATTCTTCAAATACCTTCAATAGCTGTCAAAAATATCAGACAGCGTATTTCATCTCTCTTTCAAGAAATCATAAAAAATGTTCTATAAAACAAGTATATACATATAGTAAGATAGGGTAAAAAGACATGGCACATCCTTTGACCTATATAGAGGAGTATTTATGAGAAGAAACACAAAAGCAGATAAGCATCAAAATAAAGCCGAGAGAATTCCGACTTTGTCTGTGATTCTAAGTGCTCTTAATGCCAGTGTAAAAAATTTGGAAAAGGACTTGAAGAGCTCAGGTCCTTTTGTAACTAATGACCCCGCAGTTGTTCAAGATATGGTGCTTGAAAAATCAAAGTTACTAGCGACTTCTAACGTGACAATTATCACAGGAAAATGCCAGATAAGTCGTAACAAAAAGGCTACCCAAAAAATGGGTGCTGAGCTCGATCATTTTGGGCTCACAGAAAAGAGGGTTAAGTAAATGATCAGAGAGGCATTCACTAATATTACAAAAATAGCAATGATTGCCATGCTAAGTATTTATGTCGTGGTTGCACAAGGCAGACCCCAGCTGGATATTAGAATTGAGGATTTCAAGGTCAACCTCACCAGTGCTGAAAAAGGGGATGTAGCCAACATCAGCTACCGCCCCGGTGATACTTTACGCTATAGTATTACCGCCGCAAATGTGGGTGATGGTCTGATGGTATCCGCCCAGGTCGTTGATCCAATTCCGGTTGGTGTGACCTATGTTGCAGAGAGTGCCCGGGGAGCGGATACAGCGATCAGCTTCTCCATCAACCAGGGCAACACCTATGCACCCTGGCCACTCTATTACACGGTTCGAAATTCCAAAGGCATCCTGGTCAAACGCCAGGCTACACCTGATATGATCAGTCATATCAAATGGGCGCTTATGAGCGATCTGAAACCCAGGGAAGAATCAAGTTTAGAATTTTTAGTGGTGGTGAACAAATGAAGTCCACCAATATTTTTATTAAGGATCCCAATACTGGGATCGATCAAAACATTAAACAATCACAGAAGCAAATAAAAGGAGGGTTTAAAATGAAACCTATACGCTTCTTAATCGTTGCCATCGTCCTATTGGGGATGGTTGCAACAGCAAGTGCCTTAACGCCTGCCGGTGCAACTATTACCAATCAGGCTGTAGGTAACTATGACGATGCCAATGGCAATGCTATGACCGCAGTTACTTCGAATGTGGTGACAACCACTGTCGCTCAAGTAGGTGGTGTAGATGTTACCCCAGCTACCGATGCATCAACCGTCGAACCACAAACAGTGGTAGAATATGGTGTCCTCATTACCAATACTGGTAATGGCAGTGATATCATTGATCTGACCCCTGTGCTTAGCGGCACCTATAGCGGAACGTTCACCGTTGAGTTGTGGCAAGATGACAACGGCGATGGTATTATCAATGGCAGTGATGCCATAATGACAGCCACCGCTGGTGTTTACAATACGGGTTCCCTGGCCATGAATGGTGAATTTAACCTGGTTGTTAGGGTAGAAAACACCGATCTGGGTGCTGATGGTGATGCACCGGTAGTGACCCTGACTGCTGAGAGTCAATTCGACGGTACGAAGACAGATGCTGGTGTTTATACCACCACCATCAATACTGCTTCGCTCACTATTGAAATGTCGACCGACAATCCGAGCCCACAACCTGGTGACCAGATCACCTATACGGTTTGTGCCACCAACGGTGCTGGAGCATCCACTGCTTACGGCGTGGTCTTCACCAACCTGCTCCCAGCTTACAGCAGTTACGTGTCGGGCAGTATTCTGCTTGGTACTACCGGGCTTACTGACGCTGCTGATGTAGATGCAGGTGACTATGGCAATACTACTGCTAATACGGTTACTGTTGCCCTGGGTGATATCGCTGCTGGTGAACAGGTTTGTGTGAGCTTTACCGTTCTCTTGGCAAATGATGTACCAGCCGGAACTGTTATTGATAACGATCCTGTGATCGACTATAACAACAGCGGGGGCGCTGCCTATCTTCCAGTATCACCACCTGATGGTAGTGGTCATGGTGATGAGACCGTCGTGCAAGTCTATGCTGTAAGTCTGAGTACTGCTGATGTTGTCACTTACACCCAGGATCCTGGTGATGTAATAACCCTTACCTTCACAGTAACCAATGATGGTAATGGCAGTGACAATTTTGATCTGACCTATTCCAGCAGTGATGTTACCTGGGTTTTTTACATCGATGCCAATAGTAATGGATTAGCCGATTCAGGTGAAGAAGCTACCAATTCAGGTATTTTGGCTCAAGCAGGTACCCAGGATATAATTGCTGTGGGAACAGTTCCAGCTGGAACTGCTGACCAGACGGTTGATAATATCACCTTCACAGGTACATCAGTTGATGATCCTGCAGGAACGAAAGCTTCCGGAGATCTAGCTGAAACAGTTACCGTTACGGCTCCCCTGTTGGTTCTGGTAAAAACTGTAGCTGATAATGATGAATCCGGTGGTGAAACGAATAGTGCGGCACCAGGGGTCACAGTGACCTATACCATCGTTGTCCAGAATTGGGGTACGGGTGAAGCGACTGGTATTGTTGTAACAGATGTTGTCCCTACAAACACGACCTATGTAGCCAGTAGCGCTACTGGTGGTGCCGGTACTCCTGGTGAAACAGGCGGATCAGTAACCTGGAATATTACAACTCTCGCCGGTGATTCAAATACAGGTGACAGTACCTATCCAGAAACCACCCTAACCTTCCAGGTAACCGTAGACTAGGTCCCAAAAGGTTAGTAGTGATCTTTAGGTTCAAAACCCTCCACACGGGTCCCGTGAGCGGTAGATGAGACGATTTCTCGCCTTGATCTCCCTCATGGGAGCCGTGGTTTTTGGTCAGGTTCCAGTTGGTACCGAGATCATAAACGTGGCCCAGTCATCCTATCAGGATGGCGGTGGCGCAACGTTTGTGGACAACTCAAATACGGTCATTACGACCGTAACCGAGGGCTATCAACTGGCAATCGCCAAAACCGTCAGTGCTACCGTTACAGCACCCGGCGAGATTTTGACCTATACGATCACAGTTTCAAACACTGGAAACATTTCCCCCGAGCCCTTTAACGTTACCGATACGATCAGCAGCGGTTTTGATATCATTTCAAGTACACCTCCTGCTGATATTTCAGGTCAGGTTGTTGTCTGGAGTGCTGCAGAAATTGCCGCAGGCCAGACCATGATATTCGAACTGGAAGTCATGGCAGATGCCGGTCTTCCAGCAGACGAGGTATTTTCGAATATCGCCTGGTTGGCGGTTCAAGATGGTTTTGAACTTGTCAGTGACCCTGTGGAAGTAACCATTGGTGCTCAATCAGATCTAACCATCACCAAGCTGGTAGCTGAACCATTCTCTTCAATTGGAGATACGGTCCACTATACCATCAATGTATATAGCACAGGCAATATTTTATCGACGGGTACAGTCGTATCAGATGTTTTGCCTGAACATGTCACATTTGCCGGTGCATCCCATGCGGGAACACTATCAAACGGTACAGTGACCTGGGTCTTGAGCGATCTAGCTCCGGGAGATACCATGAGTCTCTCCCTGGATGTGATAGTTGCCGGGACCATGCCGGTGAATACGGATCTGACGAATATGGCTGTAGTTGAAAATGATCAGGGAGTTTCTGAAGCAGCTTCCATCACATCGACTGCAAATCCCTGGATCCAATCCATCACCAAGTGGGCGGAAGATCTGGAGTATGCTTTTGCTGACACGGTTGAGTTTGTTATCACCATTGATAACAGCTCGATCAATCCAGTAAATGGCATCAATGTTCTGGATACACTCCCGGAACCACTTCAGTATGTCTCTACCTCCCATGGTGGCGATTTTGCAGATGGTGTTATTACCTGGAACCTGGGGACACTCAATGCCGGAAATGTTTTAAACCTGAGGGTTGTGACCACGGTTGGTTCTCTGTTGGAGGCCAGACCGGAGATCACGAATAGAGCCTGGATCTCAACCGCAAATGCTGGCAGCAATCACAGTGATCATATTGTATCGCTGGCTGCTTTCCCAGAATTGCAGTTGGAGAAATTGGCTCCTCAAGCTGTTACCGCTGGGGATTTCCTGGTTTACACCTTCATAATGAATAATACGGGAAACTCAATGGCCCATGATGTGGTCCTGAGAGATACCCTTCCGGAATACTTGGTCTTTGACACATCAACGCGCGATTTCGATTACGATGAGGCTTCTCACAGCATCCTGTGGACACTGGGCGAGCTTGCCTCAGGTGGGACAGATACACTAAGGGTCACCACCTATGTTGCCTATCCCATCATCGATGAGACCATTTTGGAAAATACGGCCTATCTATCCTGTATAGAGGGAAGTAGTTCCCAATCAACTGTAATTACTGTGGTCCAATCTGCTCCAGGTCTAAAAATGGAGATAAACGGGATCCATACAGTGATGTCAGGTGATACGATCGTCTACCGGATAGACTATAATAATAACGGGACAGAAATCGCTACTGGATTGGTCCTTCGAGATACACTTTCAACCCTGGTTGAATTTCTTGGAGCAAGCCTTTCTCACACCTACAATGATGCGAGTAGGATCATTCGTTGGAACTTGGAAGACATGGTTCCCGGTGATTCAGGTTCTGTTAATGTTACGGTTCGAGTGAGGGATGAAATCAACTACTCCACTCAACTCTTGAATGGTGCCTTGATCTCTTGTGATCAGGAGAATCAAGATGTTGCAGTCCATATTGCCACGGTTCGAGCGCCATTGATGAATATTGAATTGGTTGGTGATACCAGCTATGTCCTGGCTGGTGACATGATCCGCTATGATCTGTCTTTTTCAAATGTCGGTGATACCACAGCCACTAATGTTGTGGTGGTTGATACACTACCGAGGGAAGTCAGTTTCCTCAGTGCCACAAATAATGGTGTTTATGACTCGACCAGTCACTCGATCACCTGGTTTGTGGGTGATCTTGAGCCCGCTGGATCCAATACTGCTTATTCCAGGAAATCTGGTGGAGCAGAAGTGGAGACTCTTGATCGCATATCGAGATTCCAAGATCCTGATACAACTTACATTGTGGATGTTGCAGTTAACTATCCCTTGCCCAATGGCATGGAATTATATAATACTGCTCACATTTTTTCAGATGAGAATTTGCAGGCCAGTGCTACTTGGCTGGCTATTGTAGTGGCCAGTCCCGAGTTCCTGTTTACCAAAACAGCCGAACTTGAAGTGTTTCCTGGTGATACCATCCATTATCAACTGGACTATGCCAATTATGGTACAGACCATGCCAGTGGTATCAGCATTCTGGATACACTTGATTCACGCTTGGTGTTCCTCGGTGCTACTGGAGATTACATCTATGATGCCGCCTCCCATTCACTATCCTGGTATGTTGGCGCCTTGGATGTTGAAGATACCGGCAGCTTCCAGATCACGACCATTGTTGATGGTATGCTGGAGCATGGTGCCCAGGTGGGTAATCGTGCCTGGCTGGTTTCCAACGAAGTGGAAGATCTACCAACTGAAGCTATAACTTCAAATATCTTACCGCTAAGTGTTGTTCTGAATGCCCAACCAAGAAGTATTCTTGGTAATGGTGCCTCAACCTCAACCCTGGCCGCTCACGTCTATTCATTCCTTGGTAATCCGGTACCGGATGGTGTAAATGTGAATTTTTACACCGACAACGGAACCATACCTGATACTGTCTTTTCTGCATCTACCGTGGACGGCATCGCATTCAGCACCCTGGTGTCTGATACAGTTATATTTGAAGCCGTCACTGCTACACCCTATGCCAGAGCACTTTTTTCAGAAACTGAATATGCCTCTGATACCACAGAGGTAGTTTTCTTGATTGGTGCTTTTGATGGCGTGATCTATGACTATACGGGCAATCCGGTCACGGATGTTCGTGTGGAATTGAGATATGCAAATACGGGAGAGTACGCTGGTCATGATAGTACCAATGCTGAAGGTTACTATCTCATTCCAATCTATGAGGATGACCTCTACCAAATCATTTATACCCTGATCGGTGAAGATGGCAACACCTATGAGACGATCCAGGAAATTGTCATTGAAACGCCGAATGAAGGATCTTTGACCACCAACCTCAACTCTGTTTCGGGTTGGTTGTATGATGAGATCACTGGTGAAATTATCCAGGAGGATAGCATCCTCGTCATCGTAGTCGGTGATCCTGATACCACGGGTCTCGGTAAAGCTGCTGATCATTTTACTGATTCGACCTATACCGATACTACGGGTAAGTTCTTCTTTACCAATCTGCAGCCAGGTCAGTACACTGTGGAGGTGGTCTATAATGGGATCAGTTCGTATAGCGATGGTGCCATAGACGTAAACTTGACCCTACCAGGTCTGTATGTGGTTAACGCGAATATCACACTCAGAGCCTCGCCGTTTTATATCTACAAATTAGTTGACAAGGTCGAAGCGGCAGTGGGAGACACACTCCACTACAATATTTATTTGGGAGCTCAAGAAGGCATCACCTTTAACGACTCCGTTTTCATCATTGATTATCTTCCTGCCGGTCTTGACCTAATCGAAAGTTCAGTCCAGACAGGATTGAGCACCAGTTATGATGGCCTGGACCCCTTTACCAATCAGCTGAAGTTCAGTAGAAGTGATCTGCAGATAGCTGATTCAGTACACATTCATTTTGAGGCCAAGATCACCATTGATGCTGGTTTAGGCTGGATCGAGAACAGGGCTTTGGTGGCCAGTACCATGGATAGTACCTGGAGCGACCGTAATCCGAACTCTCAGGCCAAGACAAAAATTATTTTCCCATTCCTCAAGGTTACAAAGCAGAGCAATCGTCGGGTAATTGAGGTCGGTGATGTGATTACTTACACCGTGAAGGTCACCAATACCAGTTCCGATGATTTTGTCCACGACTTTGTCCTGGAAGACGTCCTGCCCTACGGCTTCAAGTATCGTAAGAATTCAACCTACTGGAATGGCAATAAACTGGCGGATCCCAATATTCAGGAAGCCATCGGCAAACGCTTATCCATGACCTGGGTGGTGGGCGATACCTTGCAGCCTGGTGATACCTATACCATGAAATACCGGGTCATCTCTGGTATGCTCAGCCGCGAAGGGGTCAATACAAATGAGGTGATGGCACGTGCCCACACTCTCTTAGGATTCCCGGTAATCTCAAATCTGGCAACCGCTGATGTGCTGGTGAAACCTGGTTTATTCAGTGATCGGGGTTTGATCATCGGTAAGGTTTACTATGATACGAACGCCAACCATATTCATGATGATAATGAAGCAACGGCTAAAAATGTTGAATTGATCATGGAAAATGGCGCCCGGATCATCACCGACGAATTTGGTAAATACAGCGTACCTGAAGTAACTGCCGGCGTCCATGTCATTCGGGTTAATGAAAACACGCTCCCGCTCCTGTCAGAGATCATCCTGGATTCTCCAGACTATCTGGGAGATACGCGGAGTAAACTGGTTCGAGTAGCTGCCGCTGGTATCGCGAAAACAAATTTTGCCTTACGTGAGATCGCCGTTCCCGGAATCGTTACCGGAACAGTTTTCTATGATATGAATGGCAATGGTGTCCGTGATCCTGATGAAGATATTCAACCGAATGTGATGATCATCCTGAACGATTCTGACCTGGTGATGACCGACAGTCTTGGACAGTTCATATTTGCAAAGGCACCACTTGGTGATCTGCAACTTCGTGTTGATGAAAGTAGTCTACCATCCTACGGATCACTTTTCAGCCAGGATACATCAGTTGATTCTACTGGTCTATTATCCAATGCTTGGAATATGACAGTTTTCTCTGGAGACAGTGTGAACCAGGATATTCCAATCCAAAAATTAGAGCTTTTCAGTGTGTTGAGTAAAGCGTCCACGCTTGAAATGAAAACTGAGATGCTCACCGAAGAATTCAGACTGCTGGTCTATAAACCTTGGACGCTGCTCATCCGGATCGGATTTAGATCGGGCTCTGCCACCCTGCAAAGTGAGATCTTCAATGAGCTGAGAAACATTGGTGACTTAATGAAGTGGCAGACGCAGATCAATCTCGATATTAATGGTCATACCGATAATCTGCCCGTTGCGCCAGGTAGTGGTTTTATCGACAATCAGGAATTATCAGAATCCAGAGCTTTGGCCATCCGTAACTATCTGATCCAGACCATGGGCATTAGTGGTGATCGGATCCGTGCCTTTGGGCATGGAGATACCCTGGCCATGGCTGACAACGGCACAGCTGAAGGGCGCACCTTGAATCGTCGCGTTGAGCTGGTATTCTTTAATGCCGCTGAAGAAGATTCGGAATACGATCAATTAGAGTTCATGTATAATATTGACTATACCGGAGAGATCTCAGTCAGTGATATTCGTTTTCATCAATCACTGCCACCTGGATTTATCTACAATCCTGGTACCGCCACCTTGGACTCGGTCCATCAGGAACCAATCGCCCATGAGAATAATTCTGACATCTGGACGTTTGGCAACTGGAATTCCGAAAAACATACCGCTTTTGACATGTCCATGGAACCGGATGACTTTGATCTGATCCAGAATACCGGGATCGTTTCAGCCTATCTCGATCTCATGGATTCAGATGGAAATGTGGTTGTGACCGACACCCTTGAGACCCGTATTTCCACTCTGATCGAGGAGCTCTCATTCAACATGATCCTGGAAGGGACCCAGTTCGATGTTGGGTCAGCTGACCTGAAACCATCCGCCTATCCAAGTCTCCAAAAAATGGGTAAATTTTTGGCTTGGCAACCGGATATCACCGTGGTCATTGAAGGTTTTACCGATAGTCGCGGTAGTCTTGAATTCAATATGCTGCTTTCTGAATGGCGGGCCGTCAGTGTGAAAAACTTCCTGGTTGAGAACTATGCTGTGAATCCAGATAATATTTTCACCCATGGTCTGGGTCCCCACTACCCTACAGGCGACAATGAAACCTGGCTTGGTCGGGCTGAAAATCGCCGGGTTGAGGTATTGGTGAATGCCGAAGTTGGTGAAGCCGCCCTGCTGGAACTTGATGTGATCAAAGAATCCCTAAAACGGACAATTACTATTCCAGTCGATCCTTTAGAAACAATGGATCCAGATTCTGCTCTGGCACTGCCAGCGGGACAATCCTCTACCGTATTGTTTAATATGAGCTTCCCGGCTTTTGCTGGAGCCGATTCCATGGCAATTACGCTGGCACTGCCTTTTGATCTGGAGTATGTTGATGTAGCCGGTACCCTTAAGACCTGGGGGCAACCCGTCGACCAGAACACCTTTGAAGCAATACCAGCGGTCCAGATCTATGCTGCTGACGATGTTGTGGGAGAGCGGATTCTCAAGCTGAATGTCATACTCTTTAAAGATGAAGTACCTTTATCCAGCAATATTGAGCGAACATTGAAACTAGACTATCAAGCAATGAATGAGCTGGAAGAGCACCCTGACGCAATAGATACTGCAGCAGAAAATATTGAAGAACCGGATGTGTCAAATGAATAGACTGTTTAAACTTGTAGCGGGTCTACTCTTGTCGACGGTCATTTTCGGCCAGGTGATCATACTGGAGCCAAAGGATGGTGCTGTTAGTAGAATTAATCATATCTCCGTCACCATTGCTGGTAAGGCTGGAGCACCGGCATCCCTCTTTATCAATAATACAGGAACGGCTCAGGAGATAGTCCGCATTGATGGTTTATTGGACTTTGTAAATATTGAGGTTCCAGTTGGTCCGGTAATTATCAGAGTGGAAGCAGAAGGTGCCAGTGGGCGTATTTTTACCGCAGAACGCAGCATTCATATTCTGGGACCGGTCAAACAGATAAAGAATCTGTCCGGGCCAATTGGCTTAGCTGCTGATGGGCGCAGCACTGGAGATTATACATTTGAGTTACAGGATGAGTGGGGTTACAGACTCCACCATATCAGCAATGCCACAGCGCGGATCTCAGCGGGAGCGATCCTGACCGAAGACATCGATAAAGAAACCAGCGGTACCCAGATCAAAGCTGAGGAAGGTCTGATCAGCTTGACAATTCAAGCTGCCTTAGAAGCGACCCAACGTGCTACTCTGGAAATTCAGTCCCGCGAACATACCGCAAGTTTTCCGGTTCATTTCGCCATTCCCGAAGAGCCTGTTCTGGTGGTAGGAACCCTGAATGCCGGGCTATCCACTTTGGCCAAGGATCAGGATCCGAACAGTTTACCTCACTTTGGGCTCATCAATATCAACAACACCACCCTGGGGGATCATGCCCTCCTGGGTGGGCGGGCAGCCTTTTATGCCAAGGGGAGCATCAAACCCGGACTACGATTAACGGCGTCCCTCGATACGGACCGCGGGTATATGGATCAACTTTTTGTCGATGTGGATCCTGAAGAGTTGTATCCGGTTTTTGGAGATGCCAGTTCCATCAGCTACGATGCCCAGAGTCGCTCAAAACTCTATGCGAGACTGGAACAAAACGAATCCTTTGTCATGTTTGGCGACTTTAATACGAATATGACAGACAATGAATTCACCGCCTATAACCGAACTTTCAATGGTGCTCTGGGGAGCTATCTGTACAAAGATCACCAGGTTCAGTTCTTCGGTACAATCACCGATAGATCCATGGAGCAAGAGGAGGTCAGGGGCGAGGGTATCAGTGGGTTCTATTATCTGGGGAATGCCAGTTTAACCCGGTTCTCTGAGAAAATCCGGATCGTCACCAAGGATCGCTACCACCCGGAAATCATCCTGGATACCAGGAATCTGACGCGCTTTTTTGACTATGATATTAATTATGTGGATGGAACCCTGATGTTCAAGCAACCCGTTGCATCCATAGATGCCGCAGGAAATCCGATCTTTATCGTCATTGCTTACGAATATCAGGGGTCCAGTTCCCGATCCTGGATCGGTGGATTGCGCCATAAGAGTACTTTTGGCGAGCAGAAAAAGATCGCTGTTGGTGCAACCATCATCGCTGAGGAACGGGCTACGGCAGGTTATTGGCTGTATGGACTTGATGCCAAGGTCCCGGTGAACGATCAAATCACTATCGCTGCTGAAGTGGCCCAATCCCGTACTCCGGATGACTTTACCGACTCTAGCTCTGTTGGTACCGCCTTTAGAACCGAGCTTAGTTATGACCCCCTGCAAGAGCTGAATTTCAAGGGCTATATTCGGGCAGTTGGTGATGAGTTTTCCAATTCCTCCCAAGTGGGTGGCAATACAGAACGTGGATCATTTAAATACGGGGTGAATGCCAGGTATAACTCCAATAAATATGGATTAATAAGCTCAGAATTCTATGAGCAATCCGGGACCATGGGAACCAGCAACTCGACCAACAGTCGCATATTCAACCTGCAGTTGGAACGTCGGATGAATGAAAAGGGAACCCTGAAGCTGGGTTACGAAAATGCCTTCCGAGAGCGTCGGAATGCGGCTGATAGTCTGCTTAATGGAGATCATTCGAATCTGTTAAAAGCACAATATAATATTTTATTGTTGGATCATATTCAAGCAGTTGTTGAGCACGAACAAAATATGAACCTGAATAATCGGACCAAACCAACCAATACCAGTGTGGGACTAATCTATCCCATTACAGAACAATTGGAGGTTTATTGGAAATACCGCTTTATCCAGGGGACTGGTGTCAATCGGCAAAGTGTGCTTGGCTTTCGATCCAAAGTGGGTGAAAACACCGATATCGAAGGAAAATATGAGATCGGTGGAATTACCGGTGATCAACGGAATCGCGCCAGTCTCGGTTTGAACAACAAGTGGTACCTGAGAGAGGACTTGATCGTCAATATCTCCCTGGAAAATACAGCCACCGTAGACTCATTTGAAATTCCAACTCCCAGCCACCAGGCCATGGCTGTTTCCTTTGAATTTCTGCCTGACGATCCCTGGAAAGCAATTGGAAAATATGAAGTTCGTGACGATATAAGCAGCCTGCAGCGGGTGATCGCCCTGGGTGGTGATATGCGAATATTTGCCGGTTTTGGAGCTATTGTCAAGATTGACCACTGGGAAAACCGCTATAAAGGGTTGAATGCCGGCTCACAAACCCGTGAGAATTTACAAGCGGGGATCGCCTACCGGCCTGAAGAGAACGACAAGATCAATGTGTTGGCGAAGCTGGCCTATGTGTCAGACCGCAATACCCATATTGCCATACCTGAACGGCAGGATCGCTACATTTTATCGGCGCACTCCTACTATCAGTATGATTCCCGCATCGGGATCGGATCCCGCTTTGCGACGCGCTTTGTTTTGGATGAAAATGCTGCTTTTGATGAGAACGTGACTACCCAGACCTATTTCTTCCAGTCCCGGGGTGAGTATGCCTATGACCTGAAATATAGTGCTATTCTGGACGTCCGATATGTCTATATGCACCCCTTACAGGAGGGCTCATTTGGTTTGGCAGCAGAGCTTGATTATCTGGTCATGAAAAATCTCCAGTTTGGTGTCGGCTATATCCTGAAAAATTATTCTGACAGTGATTTTGGTTTTCTGGATTATCAATACCATAATCTTTACTTCACCCTGCATGCCAAATTCTCGGAGGATATCTTTAACTGGCGCTAGTACCGCTGATACCATATTCAGTTCCAAAGTAGCCCTATATTTTAGTGTTTAACAAACTTCATATTTTCTGCATGGCACTCGAGCTGAGTTCATCGAAGTATAGCTATAGTGAGCATTTCAAGTGAAGTAAAAGTGCAAAAGATGCAGAATGTACCGCGCGTTATGAACTGAATTTGGTATTACATGGGCCGGATTAATAGCAGAATCTGCAATTGTCATTGTGTTCATGGATAAATTCTTTATGATGTAGGGATATTGTTAAAGCTTGAGGGGCTAATTGCAGGAACAATTACTTAAAGACGTTGAAGCGCTGGCAGCACCAGGTACCCGAAAAGTGGGTAGTCAGGGTCATGTACTGGCCCGAAAATTCTTGGTTGAGCGTATGAAAACGGCAGGCTTGATCCCTTACTCAACTGCTGGCTATGAATTACCTTACCGCGTTGAAAATTCCAAATACACCAATTTGGCCGGTATTTTACCCGGTGTTGATCCAGCACTGGATCCTCTCCTACTGATTGCGCATTACGATACCTGTGGTGATCAGCCCGGGGCGGATGATAATGCGGCTGCCATCGCCATCTGGCTATCTGTACTCAAAAAACTAAAAAAGCAGCCGCTTCAGAGAGAGATCATCTTCCTTTTTCCAGATGCTGAAGAGCCACCGCGCTTTCTTACCGATCACATGGGGTCCACTAATTTTTATAAGCAGCAATTGCACGGGAAAATTCATATGGGTCTGGTGCTGGACCTGGTGGGACACGATGTGCCCATGGAGGGGATGGAAGACCTGCTGTTTACCTTTGGGGCTGAGAGTCATAATTGCCTAGCTGATCTGCTGCTTGACACAAAGCTGCCGGCAGGTCTCCGAAATATTGCCACTCTAAATCGCTACGTTGGCGATCTAAGTGACCACCATGTACTCCGTGAGAATGGTCAACCCTATCTATTCTTCACTTGCGGGAGGTGGGAACATTACCATCAGGGGTCTGACACACCTGAACATCTGAACTATGGCAAGATGGAAAGTATTGTCCAGTATCTGGTTTCCCTGGTGCGAGGATTAGATCGAAGTGAATTTACTCCCACCGATCTGAACCACGATCCTATAAAAATGGAACTAGCATTGATTAACCGGGCCATTGGTCCGTATCTGGTACAGGCTGGAATTCCCATGAACAATCGAGCAGATATTCAGCAGTTTGTATTAGCCTGGATCCAGCAGTTTCAGCTTTAATTTAATCTTCCTGGAGGTCGAAGACCGAAGGATCTCCCAAGTGAACAATGACCTTTGATGGAGGGTCAAGATTCTTCATTTCACTCAGAAAGTCTAACGCTAGAATCCACCAGAATATTAATCCGGCGGATAATAAGTGTGTCTCCCTGAGCTCGTCGAAGGGCCCACACACGCGGTTTAAATGAAATCCAGCTTAACATTAATGTCCGTCAGTTTAATAGTCTTCCTGGAGCGTAGCGAAGGATCCCCCCGCTACTAGAAATCAATTACAACCCAAAATGAGGTTAAACTCAGCCCTAGCTAATCGGCCAGGTACTGCTTGAAGCCAGACGTCATATATTCTTTGAAGGAGCCATCCTCCTCCCGGGTGATCAACAATCCTTCAGCATTTGGGTAGTCTTCCAGCCACTTTAAACCAACCTCAGCTCCCAAGACCATGGTCGAGGTGGATAATCCATCAGCGATGAGACAGTTGCTGGTGATCACGCTAACTGCCGCAAGATTGTGATCAATTGGTGAGCCAGTTCTTGGGTCAATGGTGTGTGAGATCCGTTTCCCTTCAACCTCCCGATAATTGCGATAGTCGCCGCTGGATGCAACTGCCATATTACTTAGGGCGATAACATGTTGGAGGTCTGCTCCAGGAGCCCCGCCGAAAGTGGGTCGATCAATCCCAATCTTCCAGGGTTTACCAAATTTATTTACGCCCAGGGTCCTAATTTCACCACCGATCTCAGCAAAAATATTTTCAAACCCCATTTCTGTCAGAAATAAAGCCACATGATCTGCCGCATCACCCTTGGCAATGGCACTCAGATCGATGCTAACTCGCGGATCGCTCTTGGTAATGGTGGAATCATCCAACGCCAACCTGTCACACCCGGTCAACTGTAACCAGGCATCGATCTCGTCCACAGTGGGGAAGCGACTCTCACCCGGTTCAAACCCGAAGCCGAAAAAATTAACGATAGGCATGACGGTGATGTCGAAAGCTCCGCCAGATCTTTCACAAAATTCAAGACTGGTCCTGACCACATGCAGCAGTTCCTCTGAGGCCGGGATGGGGTCTATGGTTTGATTGCGATTGAAGCGTGTGATCTCACTCTGATCATCATAGGTGGAAAGCGTGTGATTGTAACTAATTAAAAAACTGTCAACTCTGCTGGAGATTATACTTCGCATCTGAATATCAAGGGGGCCACCCGCCAGGACAACATGGTAGCTTGTCCCCATGGTTGCCCCATTGAATGTGAACTCAGAGTAGATGGGTTTATCACTTCCACAACTGGCTAGAAACAAGAGTAAAATACTCTGACAAAATATCGAAGTGGTGTTCTTTGAGAGTCTAGAATGCTGTTTCATAAAGCGATCCTCCAGATTGCCTTAAATCTAATAAAAAAAGGTCCGGATTACCCGAACCTTTTTTAAAAATGATTCTCAGCTTGAATCAGAATTTATCGTAATCGATCATCTCCGGTTCAACTCCCAGATTATAGAGCATATTATCAACTGCATCAATCATCATGGGTGGCCCACACATATAATATTCGATATCCTCAGGAGCTTCATGTTCGGCCAGATACGTGTCCTGGACCACTTGATGGATAAAGCCCACCGGACCATTCCAATTATCCTCTTCCAATGGGTCTGAAAGGGCAACGTGGTAAGTGAAATTAGGAAATTCCTCTGCCAGGGCTTTGAATTCATCATCGTAGAACATTTCGCGCTTGGATCTTGCTCCATACCAGAATGAGATCTTGCGCGGGCTGTGTTGAGTTTTCAGCAGGTCAAAGATATGACTACGCATGGGCGCCATACCGGCGCCGCCACCTACATAGAGCATTTCCCGATCGGTCTCTTTAGCGAAAAATTCACCATAGGGTCCACTGATCATCACCTTTTCACCTGGTTTCAAATTGAACAGATAGGATGACGCCAGGCCAGGAGGAACATCCAGTCCAGGTGGGGGACTGGCAATTCGGATGTTAAGCATGACGATATCACCCTCAGCCGGATGATTGGCCATGGAATAGGCTCGGAATATGGTCTCATCCAGTTCTGAATGGTAGCGCCACATATTGAATTTATCCCAATCACCCCGATATTCCTCTTCAATATTGAAATCAGAGTAGTCCAGGGCATAGGGTGGAATATCGATCTGAATGTAACCACCCGCACGGAAGTCCAGGGTCTCACCGGGAGGAAGCTTTACCACAAACTCCTTGATAAAGGTGGCGACATTGTGATTCGAGACCACTTCGCACTCCCACTTCTGGATACTGAAGATCTCATCCGGAATCCTGATCTCCAGGTCATTTTTAACCTTAACCTGGCAGGCCAGACGGACATGATCCTTGATCTGCGAGCGGGTCAAGTGCGGTTTCTCAGTGGGTAGGATCTCACCACCACCGGCTTCGATCTGACAGGTACACATCCCACAAGTACCACCGCCACCGCAGGCAGAGGGTAGAAAGATCTTCTCAGCGGCCAGGGTTTGGAGGAGGGTTGAACCTGCTGGTGCGCTCAGAGTCTTGTCGTCATCACCATTGATCAGGATTTTGACATCACCAGTGCTTACCAACTTGGACGTGGCGTAGTTAAGAATAACCACCAGCACCAGAATGGTCCCGGTAAAGACCACAGTACTTAAAATTATCAAACCGAGAATACTCATACTGTCCCCCTTTACAGACTTATTCCGGAAAAACTCATAAAGGCCATGGCCATGAGTCCGGTGATTAACATTGTGATCCCTAAACCTCGTAAACCCTCGGGGATATGTGAATAGCGCAATTTCTCGCGGATAGCAGCCATGGCAGCAATGGCCAGAGCAAAACCAACCCCAGAGCCTAAGCCGAATACGGCAGATTCAGCAAAGCTATACTCCCTTTCCACCATAAAGAGTGAGGCACCCAGAATGGCACAGTTAACAGCGATAAGTGGCAGAAAGATCCCTAAAGCGCTGTACAAGGCCGGACTGTAACGATCAATGATCATTTCAACCAGTTGTACCAGAGCCGCGATCACAGCGATATAGGAGATAAAACCCAGGAAAGAGAGATCCACATCCGGCAGACCGGCCCAGGCCAGTGCACCGGGCGCCAGCAGATAGTAGTTCAAAGCCCAGTTGACCGGGACAGTTATCACTTCAACGAAGATGACGGCCAGACCTAATCCAATGGCCGTGTCCACGCGCTTTGATACAGCGAGAAAGGAACACATGCCCAGGAAATAGGCTAACAGAATATTGTTAACAAATACGGATTGGACAAACAGGCTAATTAGATTTTCCATCATCAACCTCCTAATCCGCTACCGTACCGGTGATGGTACGTTGGACCCAGATGATCAGACCCAGGAGGATAAACGCTCCCGGCGCCAAAACCATGAGCCCCATATTTTGATAACCTGCTGCATAAGCTGCATCGGGAATGACCTGATATCCAAAGAGCGAACCGGAGCCTAATAGTTCCCTGCCAAAGGCAACCACGATCAGGATCATGCTGTAGCCCAAACCATTTCCAATTCCATCCAGAAAACTTGGCCAGGGTTTATTCTGAAGGGCAAAAGCTTCTGCCCTTCCCAGCACGATGCAATTGGTGATAATCAATCCCACAAACACACTTAATTGCTTACTGATATCGTAGAGAAAGGCCTTCAGGACTTGATCCACCAGAATTACCAATGTTGCGATAATGGCCAGTTCGACAATAATCCTGATATTTGAAGGTACTTTATTTCTGATCAACGAGATCAGTACATTGGAGAAGGCTACAACAGCAATCACTGCAATGGACATCACAATTGCCGTTTGCAGTTGAACGGTGACAGCCAGAGCAGAACAAATTCCCAACACTTGTGTAGCAATGGGGTTATTATCCATGAAGGGATCTTTGAGGAAGACCATGTTCTTTTTACTTAATGGACTCATGATACCTCCCTGCGAACCGTCTTGAAATAAGGTTCATATTTCTCCAGCGTAGCTTTGATGAATTCATTTAATCCGTTTCCAGTGAGTGTTGCACCGCTGATCCCGTCAACTTTGTGTTGAGGATCTTTTTCACCCGATCGCATTTTACCCTTGATGATCTGAACCGAAACGATCTGGCCATCAGTATTCAGGATTTTTTTACCCTTGAAAGCGTCTGTGAACCACTTCTTATCTATCTCACCACCCAAACCCGGGGTTTCACCATGGCTATAAAAGGTAATCCCTTTGATAGTGTTAAGATCCTTTTCCAGGGCGATGTAACCTTTGACTGTTGACCAGAGTGCCTTGCCCTGGGTCGGAATACAGTAGGCAGTGATCTCATCACCATCTTGCCGGGCGTAGACTGGCAGTAGATCAGGCTCAGCTTTTGGATCCACATCCTCAGCTTTGCGACCAGCTACCAACTTGCCATCCAGATCGACGACAAAGGTCTTTACACTGTTATCATATAGGGCAAATATTTTTTCCGCTTCAACATCTTTACTCTCAATCAATTCCAGAACACTTAAAATATTATATTTAATATCAAACTCAATATTCTGGTCCTGACGTTCTTTGAGCAAGGTGGCCGCTGAAGCCAACAGGATACTGCACACCATAGTGACGGCGGCGGCAAAACCCAGGGTATAGGCTTTCGTCACGCGAGGCTTACTTGCCATAATTCAGCCTCCTTTTGATATTGGCCTGGACCACAAAGTGGTCGATGAGGGGTGAGAATACGTTCCCAAACAGGATGGCTAACATCATGCCCTCCGGGTAGGCCGGGTTAAAGACGCGAATGAGGATCACCATCACACCGATGAGGATACCATAAGCCCATTTCCCAGCGTTGGTACCTGCAGCCGAGACCGGGTCAGTGGTCATAAAAACAGCACCAAACATAAAGCCACCCATCACGAGATGGTAATGAGCCGGCAGTGTGCGCATGCCACCCACAGCATCACCACCAAAGTATTGAACGATGAGCGCCATTCCGTAAGCTCCCAGCAGGGTCGCCAGCATGATGCGCCAACTGGCCACACCGGTGATCAGCAGGATCGCCGCCCCAATGAGAATGGCAATGGTAGACGTTTCGCCCACACTTCCAGGTGTAAATCCGAAGAACATATTATTTAGGGTAAATCCGGCACTATTGAGTGCTGCTACGGCTGAGCCAGGGGCGGCAGCGGCAGCGGCCAGTGGCGTGGCACCGGTGAATCCATCCAGGGCAACCCACACACCATCACCGGATATATTTCCGGGGTAGGTGAAAAACAGGAAAGCCCGAGCGGTTAAAGCCGGGTTCAAGAGGTTCATCCCCGTTCCACCAAAGACCTCTTTACCAATGACAGTTCCAAATGAAACCGCCACGGCCACCTGCCACAACGGGATGGTGGGCGGGAGGGTCAGGGGCAACAGGATGCCCGTTACCAGAAATCCTTCATGAATATCATGACCATTGATATGACCAAAGATCATTTCCCAGCCCAGACCCACAGCGTAGGTCACCACGATAATGGGTAGCAGCTTCAGGAAGCCGAACATAAAGGCGGCGAACAAACCTTCAACGCCAGCCTGGGCGCCGACATTATAGGAACCTACCATGATACTGGGGATCAGAGCAAATATGACGATGCCCATGAACCGTTTCATATCGATGGCATCGCGAATATGGGGGCCAGTGGTTGTCCCATGACCCGGTGTAAATAACATGGTGTTGATGGCGCCAAACAGGGGATGGAAGACCTTAAAAGGACCTTGACTGAGGGTCTTATCCATGTTGTTCAGGAAGCGTTCGAGAAATTTCATCTGGATCAAGCCTCCTTTTCCATGGCTAACATGCCCTGTTCGATGATATCACCGAATTCAATCTTTGAGGGACAGATATAACTACACAATGCCAGATCCTCCGGGGCTACCTCGTAGATGCCCAGTTGTTCCATAAGTTCAATATCTTCGACCAGGATGGCTTTGCACAGATGGACCGGTAAAACATCCATGGGAAGGACCTTTTCATATTCACCCGTTGAAACAAAAGCCCGCTCTTCACCATTCATATCGGTGGTGGGAGCCTGTTTGTTGCGGGGAGTGAGTTTGGACAGGAACATCCGCCAGAAGCTGCTGGCTTTAAATCCCAATTGAACCCAACCCATGAAGCGTCGTCCGGTTAATTCCGGGATAACGGTTAACATATCATCATAGAAACCAATATAGCCGGCAGCATTGGTTTGCTGCCCGGTAAGCACATTTCCCGAGATCACCCGCTGTTTGTTAACTGCTAACGGGGTGTTCACTAGATCGCTAACCAGAGCGCCTTCAGTGGCCTGAATGTAATGCTGGTTATCAAGCTCGGAGCCAGTCAGGGCGTAGGTCTTGGAAGCGGGGTATTCACCCTTGCTCAGGAAACTGCCGATCTGGGCCACGTGCCTGGGAGAGATGTACCAGATGATCTCACCAGCCAGGAGCCGGTCGATATGATGGATCTGGACACCAACATTTCCAGCCGGATGAGGACCAGAGAATTGATGAGTTTCCACACCAGTGATCTTGGAAAAGAAGGCTTCAGTTTTGCTTGAAACTGATAAATGCAGCTTGCCATCAGTGAGCTTTGCCAAGAGATCAATTCCCAATTGGAGATCTTGTTCCCGGCCTTCCAGGAGCATATCTGTCTCAGCCTGAAGGGGAGCAGAGTCTACACCGGAGATGAATATGGCTTTGGGACTTTTATCAAAATCAGCGATCTTGCAGAAGGGGCGTTGGCGCATAGCCGGCCAGAGTCCACTATGAAGCAGGATCTCTTTGGCTTTCGCTTGAGATAGTTCAGTAATTTGAGATCTGCTATAACTATCAAACACTTCGGCTGAATCAGCACTGACATCAATGATGACGCGCTGGATAACCCGTCTTTCTCCACGCACAATTTCTCTAACACTGCCCGCTGCCGGCGATCGAAATAGAATCTCGGGTCTTTGTTTATCAACAAACAGGATCGATCCGCGTTTCACCGTATCGCCTGGTTCAACCCGCATACCAGGACGCATCCCGCGAAAGTCGATGGGCTGGACAGCTATGGCCGTGGTTTTAGGAACTTTTTCAACCCGCCGGTCAGCGACACCCTGGAGCGGTATGTCATAGCCCTTTTTAAGTTTAAACACTCCCATTAGAATGAGTCTCCGTATTGGTTTTTAACACCTTAGATCTGATAGCTCTAATACCGTGAACCTTCAGAGAATTGAACCCAATTTCAAGTGGTTTATGTAAGTAATCACAACCCACTTGTCAAGGTGTTCGTTTTAAGCCATCTCTCCAGTACAAAATATATGCCACAAGAATGTGATATTTTCCAGAAGGACTGCCAAAGGGCAGATATTTGAGCTCGTTATGTGCACGGATTTAGTAGAGACGTAGCACGCTAGGTCTCTACAGTTCACGCCCCCCAACCAAGCCTTGAATGTTACCAGATAAACTCATTGCTCACCCCTGGTCGGTCGTCTATCTTCCCCGCGCTTTGTGGCAGACCCATATATTAATGATTGTCACAATAGGTTAGCTGGTTTGTAGCAAGATGTAATTGGGCTTAGGAAAACAGGAGAAATGCTAGAACAACTCTCACAAAATCTGGAACATGTTTTTAAGAGACTGCGCGGTCATGGCAAGTTATCTGAAGACAATATTTCAGAAGCAATGCGGGAAGTTCGTCGGGCACTGTTGGAAGCTGATGTCAATTATAAGGTCGTCAGAACCTTTATCAACTCCGTTAAGGAACAAGCACTCGGCTCAGAGGTCCTGCGTTCTATCACGCCGGGCCAGCAGATTGTTGGGATCATCCATAAAGAGCTGATTGACCTTCTCGGTGGGAGCACTGCAGAACTTGAACTTTCAGGTAACCCTGCCATTATCCTCTTGGTTGGGCTACAAGGTTCAGGAAAAACAACAACATCGGCCAAGCTTGCTCGCAGTCTACGCAAGCAGGGCAGACAACCCCTTTTGGTGGCTTGTGATGTTTACCGCCCGGCAGCCATAACCCAGCTGCAAGTACTTGGTAAACAATTGGATATTCCAGTTTACGCTGAAGAAGGCAATCGGGATGTGGTCCAGATCGCCCAGGCAGCTATCCGGGAATCTGCCCGCTATGCAGCCAATGTGGTGATTGTTGATACTGCCGGCCGACTTCATATCGATGCTGATATGATGGATGAGGTTAAGAACCTTCAAAAAGCACTCAAACCTGCTGAGACCCTGTTTGTGGCGGATGCCATGACTGGCCAGGATGCTGTGAATGCTGCTGGAACCTTTGCAGAGGCGGTGACGCTAAGCGGTGTTGTACTGACCAAAATGGATGGTGATGCACGCGGCGGTGCAGCTTTGTCTGTACGTGAAGTGACGGGTACACCCATCAAATACATTGGGGTTGGTGAACACCTGGATAAACTGGAAATTTTTCACCCCGACCGGATGGCAGGTCGGATACTGGGGATGGGTGATATCGTCTCGCTGGTAGAAAAAGCCCAGGAGGATATCGATGTTGAAGAAGCTGCCAGGCTGGAAGAAAAAATGCTTAAGAACACCTTCGATCTGGAGGATTTTAAGCAACAGTTAAAGCAACTCAGATCTATGGGGCCACTGGGTGATCTCATGGGTATGATCCCTGGAATGAAGGGAATAAAAGATGTCGATATTGATGAAAAAAGGTTGACTAGGATTGAAGCAATCATTAACTCTATGACCCTTGTCGAAAGGCGTAGGCCTCAGATATTGAATGGCAGTCGTCGTAAACGAATCGCCAGTGGGTCTGGAACAAAGGTTCAGGATGTGAACCAGTTGATAAAGCAGTTCCAGTCAATGCGGAAAATGATGAAGAAATTTGGAAAAATGAATAAGAGGCAGTTGATGAAAAACTTGCCTATGGGATTTTAAGGAGGACACCTTTTGGCTGTCAAAATCAGACTGAAGCGGATGGGAAAAAAGAAACAGCCCTTCTATCGTATTGTTGTTGCAGATTCTCGCGCCCCTCGTGATGGGCGCTCAATTGAAAAGATCGGGCACTATAACCCCATCACTGACCCAGCTGAGCTGGTCATCGATGAAGAACGGCTATTCCACTGGATGGATGAAGGCGCGAAACCAAGTGATACGGTATTTAGCTTACTGCGTGGACGTGGATTGACCCTCAAGTATGAGTTGTTAAGACGCAATGCGGATGAAGCGACCATCAGTAAAGAAATGCATAAATGGGAACTAGCCCGCGATGAGCGCGGCAAGAAACAAGCAGCTCAAGCAAACGCCGAAATGGCTGCAGCAGAAGTTGTTGAAGAAGTTGAAGAAGTTCCTGTAGTTGAAGAAACAGTAGTTGCCGAGGAAGTTGTTGAGGCTCCAGTTGCTGAAGTAGCAGTTGCTGAGGAAGTTGAAGAGACTCCCGCAGTGGTTGAAGAGGTAGCCACAGTAGAAGAACCGGTTGAAGAACCCACTGAGAGTACGGAGACCGAAGATTCTAAATAAGCTGATAAAATTCCTTACCAACGATCAGGAAGATTCATTAACCGACGGAGGATGGACCATGAAAGAGTTTGTAGAATTCGTAGCTAAGAGTCTGGTGGACAATCCGGATGAAGTTGAGGTCAATCAGGTAGATAGTGAACGGGTGACAATCTTCGAGTTAAAGGTGGCCAAGGAAGACATTGGGAAAGTTATCGGTCGTCAGGGCCGGACTGCCAAAGCCTTCCGCACATTACTGGCTGCGATATCCGCCAAGGCCGGGACGAACCGCGCCATGCTTGAGATCATCGAATAAGGCAAATGCAATCAGCTGAGGTGGCTAGAGCTGCCATTGGCGTAGTTCGCAAACCTCATGGTGTTCGAGGGGGACTCAAGGTGACCCTCTACAGTATCAACCTTAAAACGCTCCAAAGCCTGGAGCAGCTTTTTGTTAATACGGGTAATAATTGGAAACAACTCACGCTAAAAAGTTGTCAGGGTTATGATGATTTTGCTATTCTCGGTTTTGATGAGATAGCTGATCGAACTCAGGCTGAGAGTTATCGCGATCTGGAGCTCTTTACCAATCGTGACGCACTGCCTGAGTTGGATGAAGGTCAGTTTTATTTAACTGATCTCATCGGGTGTGATGTTGTGGATGAACAACAACGTTCGCTTGGAAAAGTGATTGAAGTCCTTACTCCAGCGGCCCATGAAGTTTTGGTCATTCAACAGGGTGATCAGGAAACCCTGGTTCCACTGGTGGATGAATGGGTCCTGGATATCGATATTAATAATTCACGAATTCAGATCAATAGTGTGGAGGAGTTGACGTGATCCTGGATGTGATTACCACCTTCCCGGATACGGTGAAAGCCTTTCGGGAAATGGGGATCGTCGGCAGGGCCTTTAATACTGGTCTGGCCGAACTCAAATGCTGGGATATTCGCGACTTTGCCGATGACACTTACAAGCACATTGATGATGTGCCCTACGGTGGCGGACCCGGGATGATCATCAAACCGGACCCGCTGTTCAGAGCCTTTGAGGCCGTTGAAGCTTTCCGGAAAAATGCTGGTCATCGTATCTTTCTGACCCCTCAGGGTCAGCCTTTTCAGCAAAACGATGCTGAAAGACTGATCGATCACTCCCATATCGTCCTGCTGTGCGGGCGCTACAAAGGGATTGATGAACGAGTCCGGGATGAACTCATCGATGAAGAGATCAGTCTGGGAGATTTTGTACTTTCTGGAGGCGAGATTGCAGCATTTGCGGTCATTGATGCCATGGTTCGTTTACTGCCTGGTGCTGTCAATGATGAAGGTTCTACAAAATCGGACACTTTTCCTGTAGGATTATTGGATGCACCGTATTATACCCGCCCCGCTGAGTACCGGGGAAATAAAGTACCCGATGTGTTGCTCTCTGGGCATCACGCCGAGATTGATAAATGGAGAGAACAACAACGTCAGGAGCGGACTAAAAATAAACGCCCTGATCTGTTTGAGAGATATATGAGAGGACTGGAGGAAAGTAATGGACCGAGTTAATAACCTGGTAGCCGGGTATCTGAAAACGGATCGACCCGATTTCAAACCAGGTGATACTGTTGCAGTAGATGTGAAAGTTGTTGAAGGCGATAAAGAACGAATTCAGGTCTTTGAAGGCAATGTGATCGCGCGTACCGGTAAAGGTATCAATGCCACTTTTACGGTAAGAAAAATTTCAAATGGTGTGGGGGTTGAGCGGATCTTCCCGCTACACTCCCCAACCGTTGATGGTATTAAAGTACTGCGTCGTGGAAAAGTACGTCGCGCCAAGCTTTATTATCTCCGCAAACTACGCGGTAAAAAGGCCAGGATCAAAGAGCTCAGAACTTTCTAAGAACCTGTCTTACCGGATCATCGCGATCCAAACTTTAAAAGGCCATCCAGAGCGGGTGGTCTTTTTTATTGGGTGGGTTTCCTTGGTCCATAGTCTGTGCCTCTCAGTTGTATGGCGTAGCGTGCTACGCCCCCCACACGAGTAGGGTAAAAGCTTTCATTAAAATTAGAACCCGCCCAAGCTTCCAACTACGCTTGTCATGCTTCGAGAGCCTCAGCAAGACGCATCCCAACATCCAACTTCCAAACCCCCAACTTTCATATAGCATTTCCCCCTCTCTTCCATTAAGGTGCCTCCATGTTAGAGAATCTGACCCCGCTCAACCTCGCTGCAGTTCTACTCATTGGTGCCTCGGCCGGGTTTCTCAATGTCCTGGCTGGCGGTGGCTCATTTCTAACCCTGCCGCTCCTGATCTTTTTAGGTCTGCCACCCAACCTGGCCAACGGCACGAATCGGCTGGCCATTCTCATGCAGAACACCTTTGCCGTCGGGCGTTTCGCAAAAAAGAAAATCAATCCGGGTACTTTTGGGATCAAAGCAGCCTTATACACCGTACCCGGTGGTCTCATCGGTGCCTGGTTGGCCACTCAGGTCAGTAATGATCAGTTCAAGGTCAGCCTGGCGCTGGTCATGATCATTATGTCGCTCTTTACCCTCTTTTCAACCAACCGCGAGAACCAAGATCCCATCGATCCGGAATCCTATACCGGTACCTGGCTGGGGCCGGGTTTTGCCTACTTCCTGGTTGGTATCTACGGCGGCTATATCCAGGCAGGTGTCGGGTTCCTGGTTCTTACCGTTTTACTGTGGCAAAATATAAATCTGGTCCATGGAAATGCAGTCAAGTTGACCATAATTATTTTCTTCACCAGTATCGCACTGGTCATTTTTGCCTGGAACGGGCAGGTCAACTGGGGGATGGGACTCATACTGGGCCTGGGTAATATGCTGGGTGCCTGGTTGGGGACTCAGGTGGCGATTAAAAAAGGTCATAAATTTATCAAGCAGGTGGTTACGGTTGCAGTCATCGGATTTGCGATTAAACTATTGATTGATTTGTAACAGAGCTTTAACCACGGATTATACTGATTGCACAGATTATTTCTTTTACATAAAATTGACGCCCCCGCAGAAAGTCCCTCTCGCACAGGCCGCAGAGCGTTGCATTGAGTCCTTCGACTGAGCTCAGGGACCACCCTTCGGCTGAGCTCAGGGACCACCCTTCGGCTGAGCTCAGGGACCACCCTTCGGCTGAGCTCAG
>JAJRSW010000049.1 GCA_024278595.1 Fidelibacterota bacterium
ATTTGTTTTGCAGATCAGGCACTCTGGAAAACCGGTAGAGATAACTGCTGATCAAGTATGTATCACCAGCGGTGGTTTATCTTATCCGGCAACCGGCTCTACTGGAGAAGGCTATATTATGGCCCAGGCTTTCGGGCATACTATAACCGCTACTGCTCCCTCACTGGTTCCGGTCTTGACGGCTGGTGATACTGCGCAACGTCTTCAGGGGGTCAGTTTACGTAATGTTAGCGTTTCCATCTGGTGGGAAAACAAGAAGGTCACTCAGCTGTTTGGTGAAATGATGTTTACCCGTAAAGGGGTGACTGGCCCCATTATTCTAACCCTGAGTGAGACGCTGGTCAGCATGCTGGATGCCCGCCAGGATGTTCACATAAAGATCGATATGAAACCGGCACTGGATCACAAGAAATTGGATCAGCGCTTGCTGCGCGAGATCTCAGAGCACAGCAAAATGAGTTTCAAGAATATGCTAAAAACCTTATTGCCCCGCAAGATGATTGATCTTTTTATTGATGTTTTAGGTGTTGATCCGCAAAAACAACTCCACCAGGTAACCGGTGAGGAACGCAAACAGCTCCGAATGTTGTTAAAAGAATTCCCCCTGCGGGTCACCGGACATGATTCCTATGATCATGCCATAGTGACCTCAGGTGGTGTATCTTTAAAAGAGATCGACCCGACCACTATGGAATCCAGGCTGACCTCAAATTTGTATTTTGCCGGTGAAGTTATGGATGTAAACGGGGAAACTGGTGGCTATAATCTAACCTCCAGCTGGTCAACTGCCTGGTTGGCTGGTCGTGAAATGAGCAACAAGCACTGGGGAGGGCTTGATCATGGCAAAAAATAAACGATCCGGATCATTCAAATATTTTCTGGGTAAATCGTGGATGAAATACAAGGGTTGGGAGTTTGAAGGTCAGTTACCGCCACAAGGCAAGTTTATGCTGATTTGTGCTCCCCATACCAGTAACTGGGATTTTATATATCTGCTGGCCATTATGTTCATGTTGCGGATCAAAGTTTCGTGGTTGGGGAAACATACCTTGTTTAAAAAACCCTATGGCAATTTGATGCGCTGGCTGGGTGGTATTCCCATTGATCGACGGAGTACCCATGGTGTCGTGGAGCAAATCGCTGAACATTATGCTGAGCATGATGATCTGATTATTGCTATTGCCCCGGAGGGGACTCGAAAAAAAACGGATCATTGGAAATCAGGTTTCTATCATATTGCCAATCAGGCGCAAGTTCCACTGCTGTTGGGATATGTGGATTATGCGAATAAGAAAGCCGGTACCGGACCTTCATTCATTCCCACCGGAGATCTAACCAGGGATATGGATCAGATCCGTGATTTCTATCAAGACATCCGGGGTGATCATCCTGAATTGGAATCGGATCTCATCCTTAGAGAAGAAATGGAAAAGTCTCAATCGAAATAGGATTCAAGCGCTTCACTCTGTCAGAAAACCCAAAGAGAAAAAACCGTTTAGAATAGTCTTCCTGAATGCAATGAAGGATCTCCAAATGTGGGTCAGTTGCTGCCAGTAAAGTGGGATTCTTCGTTCCGTTGCACTTCACTCAGAAAGACGAGGTGTTATGGCGCGCTACAATAAGCGATGATCCGCAAAAGAGAAAAACTCATTCCCGCCCACGATTAGATGATCCAGAATCTCCACATCAATAGCTGTCGAAGCGGTCTGCAGCTTTTTGGTGACGGCGCGATCACTACTGGATGGTGTAAGGCCACCTGACGGATGATTGTGGACCAGGATGACACTGACCGCATCATATTCCAGAATCTTCTGGACGACTTCCCGAGGATAGATCGCAGAAGTGTTCAAGGTGCCGGTAAACAACTCTTCCATTTTGATGATCTGGTTTTGACCATCCAGAAAGATCACCATAAACACCTCCCGGTTGCGTTCTCGTAGATTGTGAGTGAGGTAGTCTTTCACGGTTCTACTGGAGTGGAGGTAATCTTTCCCCTTGGCTTGTTCGAACAAATATCGACGACCCACAGCATGGGGCAGTTTGAGGGCAAAAACATTCACAGAACCCATACCAGGAACCTCCAATAAGACAGATGTGGGTGCCTCCAGTACGTTGGCCATTGATCCAAATCTCCGGATCAGTTCCTTGGCTTGCGGTTTCATGTCCTTACGTGGAGTAGCCAGGGTAAGCAGTAATTCCAAAACCTCATAATCGTGAAAAGCCTCGATCCCATTCTGAAAGAAGCGCTCTCGTAATCGTCGACGATGACCATCACCGGCAGGTGTTTTTGATAGCATTATTTTCTCCAACTGGTTTAATTGAATAAAAGCACATACCTGTGCTTAAGATGATTGTCTCTGATATTAGGTTAGTGGATCAGGCGCTTAATTTGAGGGTGTCAGGTTAGAAAAAAAAGGTTTTTTACGGAGGTGATTCAGAATAGTCCTCAGAAAGCAGGAAGCCTTAATGGCGGCGATCTGAAGCATCGCACTTGAGATAACCTGGCGGAGGGTTACTTATCCTTAAAGGCCAAGCCCGCCTTGACAAACTCTCTAAAAAGAGGATGCGTTTTGGCCACTCGCGATTTGAATTCGGGGTGAGCTTGGGTGGCTATGAACCAGGGGTGATCAGCAATTTCAACCATTTCCACCAACTCGTCATCAGGTGATACACCTGAAATGATCATGCCGGCAGCTTCTAATTGTTTCCGATAGGTATTGTTGACTTCAAAACGGTGCCGATGACGTTCTGAGATATTCGTTTCTCCGTAAGCGGCAAATGACCTAGTACCCGCCTTAAGGACACAGTCATAGGCGCCCAAGCGCATACTGGCCCCCTTTCGAGTAACCTGATGCTGTGATTGCATTAAATGAATCACCGGGTAAACCGTATGTTCGTCAAACTCTTCTGAATTGGCTTTTTCCAAGCCCACCACATTGCGAGCGTATTCGATCACCGCCACCTGTAGCCCAAGACACAGCCCCAGAAAGGGAATCTTTTTTTCACGGGCATATTGAGCCGCCCTGATCTTACCTTCGATCCCGCGAGAGCCAAAACCACCAGGGATCAATACGCCATGGACCTGTCCCAGAACCTGCTCCAGACCCTGGTCTGTTTCCAGGTCCTCTGCTTCGATAAATTCTATATTTACTTTGCAGCGATTGTCTACACCAGCATGGATAAATGATTCGATGATGCTCTTATAGGCATCCACCATAGCTGTATACTTACCTGCAACAGCAACTGTGATCTCATCTTCAGGGTTGAGGATGTGATCTACAAACTGTTGCCATTGGCTGGTGTCGGTGGTAACATTCTCAAGCTGTAGTTTCTCCATGACGATACCGCCCAGATGCTCTTTTTTGAGGAGCAGCGGTACTTCATAAATGGACTTGGCATCCATTCCCTGAATAACGGCGTTGGTGCTGACATTTGTGAACAAAGCCAGTTTTTGGCGTACCTCATCTGTGAGGGGATGTTGGGTACGGCACAACAGAATGTCCGGCTGGAGCCCGATCTCCCGCAGACGCATGACGGAATGTTGACTTGGTTTGGTCTTCAATTCCTCACTGGCCCCGATATAGGGGATGAGGGTCACGTGGAGAATGATAACATTCTCTCGGCCCCGGGACTGCTGAAATTGTCGAACCGCCTCCAGAAAGGAAAGACTCTCAATATCACCCACCGTTCCCCCGATCTCAGTAATCACTATATCCAAATCAGGGTCAATGGTCTCCGGTTTTTCGACCCGCTTAATGATCTCATCCGTGACATGGGGAATGATCTGGACCGTGCCACCCAGGTAATCACCACGCCGCTCCCGCTCCAGAACCTCGTAGTAGATACTGCCAGCAGTACTGTTATTGGCCTTGGTCATGTTCACATCGATGAAGCGCTCATAGTGACCCAGATCCAGGTCGGTCTCTGTGCCGTCATCCAGAACAAAGACTTCTCCATGCTGAAATGGATTCATCGTCCCCGGGTCAACATTTAGGTAGGGGTCTAACTTCTGGATCGTGACCTTCTTGCCCTTCAGCTCCAGGAGCATGCCTAATGAAGCCGCGGCAATTCCTTTGCCCAGACCAGAAATGACTCCCCCGGTTACGATGATATGTTTTACCTGATGATCACGCATAATAGCCTCAATGTCTCAGCCCTGACCATTATGTCATTGCCGGTAAAAATGATTGTTCGGGTGGTGGGGTCAGTGTTTGGTGAGTAAAGCGTCTTCATCTTTTGAATCACCTGATACACCATTAACTAACGTTTGAAACGCCCCCTGAAGAAGATCTCTGAAAATTGAAGAAGAGGTGCTTGTGGCGCAGTTATTTCGATATTTTTATGGGGATTCAGTTGCGCATGAGAACAGGTCTTCATGCAGAGCAATATAGGCCAGACATGGTATAGGAAAAACCCTTTCAACCCATTAAGCGTCTTTTTTCTTGACAAAATTTTGCGATCTCCTTCCAGGTCCACACTATATTATCCGCCTAATTAACTGAGGTCATTATGGGTCATGTTGTCAATCACCACCGGGATTATCGTCTGCTCAGTGTTTTGGAAAAGTCCCCTCCGGTGAAAGCACTCATGGCCATCGAACCGCTAAAATCAACCTTCCTGAATGCCCTGGTGCGCGGTGCAGGACGTTAATTGCATGGTTGATGTTTAAGGTTTTGGAGAATACTTGAATTGGTCTCTCAGATAAACACCCAAATAAGCAACCTTTAGATATTTATAATGTGTTTGAATGCCAGATCTTTTCTTTCATATTAATAGATGATAATAACAATCACATATAAAACTGATCAAGTAGGAGTTAAACCATGAGTGATGCAAATGTGGTTGGTTGGTTTGAAATATATGTGGAGGACATGAACCGAGCTGTCAAATTTTACACCGCTCTCTTGCAAAAAGGTGAGTTTGCCGACTTTAGTTTTGGTAATGAGCAATTGATGGGTTTTCCATTTGTAGAAGATGGACTCTATGCGGCTGGCGCCCTGGTGAAAAGTGAGGGGTGGGGACCGGGAAAAGGTGGCACCATGGTCTATTTTCACAGCTTGGATTGCGCCCTGGAAGCTGGTCGAGCAGTTGAGAACGGTGGTAAGCTAATTCAGGCTAAACAGGCCATTGGAGAACATGGATTTATTGCTCTCATCGAAGACACTGAAGGCAATATCATCGGTATACATTCAAGACAATAGGAGCAGATTATGCAGAAATTTAAAACTGAACTTAACCTGAATAATTCATAGGACAATAATTTAGACAATCTCTGCACGAGATTGTGCCAAAATGACAGCCTCCCGGACGTTCTGGGAAATAACCGGGGTGATTTTATCAGCGGAATTATGATTTGAGCTGAAAAGTTTTGAGTAATTGGCAGAAAGTGCTATAAACCTAAACTTCAGGCCATAGCATATCCTTCCAGTCTGGGCTGTAAATATTCTGACTGCTGCTTAAGCATAAAAACCTGTGCAGGCTTCTAACATTGTCTCACAGCCGGCACAGTCTGGTGGTGACAGTTCAAACATTCCATAATTTTCAGACTTTTTGTGAATATGTCCTGGTATGGGTAGGATGTGGGGAGGTGAACATTGATTTTTGTCTTAAGCTCTATTACCCTGGCACCGACTTTCAATAGTTTGAGTCTGATAGTATCGAAGGTCGCAGTAGCCATGTTAGTTCCCCTCAATAATTCTGAACGGTAGGTATGTAGCAAAACATAGGCTGCGCTGTGCAGAAATAAACGGAACTGGTTTGCTGAAAACCGGTGACAGGAAGTACGATCACTTTTGGTGTAGGTCTTATGATCTTTGATATACAACTCATCATTACCCCGCGCACAATAGATTTCCTCATAAAGGTGTTTTGCTTTTGCTCTCAACATATCAGTACTAATGAAGCGAATATTCAAACCCTTTTCGGTCAGCTCTACTTTGGCCACCACTTTCCGTGCTATAGTCCAGCTTTTTGCCTGATAGAGAAAAGAATGATAACGCTTATAGCCCGCAGGTTTGTCCTGTACCTGATCAATGAGAGACTTTACGTGTTTGGCCAATATAGCATTACTTGTCAGACCTGCTACAGAGTACATATTCTCCTGTTGGGATATAAACTCAAATACTTCCGGGGCAGAATAATGACTATCACCACGGTAAACAATTATAGTTTCCGGCCACTGTTTTCTGATGGACGCGACGATACGTTTGAGATAGGACAGGATCTCTTTGCCATTTGGACGTTTACCCGGGCGTAGTATTGTGGTGATGAGTTTACCACTAAACCCTTCATAGACGTGCAGGGGCTGATAGCAGGTCTCACCATAATATGTATTGAATAAGGCCAACTGCTGTTTACCGTGTACAGGATCATCAGTGTCATCAAAATCCAGTATTATCACTTGCGGCGGCTCATGGTATGATGATATAAAGTAATCTACAAAACCTTTGGCAATTTGATAGAGTTCTTTGTTGGTAACACTGTTTTCCATTCTGCTTATTGTGGGCTGACTGCCTAAATCCTCATCTTCATTTTCAGGCAAACGGCCAACCGCCATTTTTATGGCAGGGTCTCTACGCAGGGTGTTACTGTCATTTGCATCTTCGTACCCGCAAGCAATTTGGAAGATACGCTGTGATAGTAGTTCCTGGATGGTGTGACTGATGAAGAAGGGGTTC
>JAJRSW010000050.1 GCA_024278595.1 Fidelibacterota bacterium
AATAAGGCGGACAAGATTTCGTTGATGGTTAAGCGACCACTCAACGTGGTGATGCCCATATTGTCAAACTATCTCAAAGCTAAAATCAAACCACCCGCTATAAACCATTACTTATTTTTCTGTTTCTATAACTATAATTATGCTGTTCCGCATAACACCTATATGACCTCGCTGATGTCAGCATAAGTGATATCTTCAAAATATATAAATTCCTGATGCCCAACCACTTAACCTACATTATTCATGAATTATTGCCACGAAAACACTAAGTCACGAAGATTATTAAAGTTATGAGCAAGGTCATTTTAAACAGAATTATTTGCATCTGTGAATGATAATTTTTGCTAAGCATATATTTATTAAAACATTGGAACTTCGTGACTTAGTGGCTATGAATTATTCAGGTTAAGCAGTTGGTTAAAATATTTGTGGGTTTTATGCGGATCCTCATAAGATGCTCAACCCCGTGAGAACCAGCTGGGCAATCTCGCCTTCGAACTGCAGAATATCGATGATTCATGACGCTCCCCTCCCGACTCGTTAATTCGTGCTTAAAGCTAGCCTTAGGGGCTAAATAATCAAGGAGCTTTGTAGACAGGGCCTGGGGACTCCCTCCTGGTAGAGCAATAATCTACTTTATATCGATTTGTAGACGCAGCGTTAGATGGGGAAGTTTCCATGCCTGCACCCCCTACTCTCTCAGCCTGGCTATATTTTGTGAGCTTTAATTGGTTTGTGAACTCCCTAACCCGCATTTTTCATGAGGGTGTGCAAAAGCAAACCCAAGATATTTATTTACAGTATGTTGCTGCGCTTTTCTTAAAATACACTTTGTAGCAGAGGTGTTTCTTACTGAGGAGTTTTGAGTTTTACCAAGGAGGAAAGGTGAATCTCCCGCAGGCGGCCCCGTAGGGCCGTTGAGGACAGATTTAGCTTTCCGACGCAGGTAGAATTTAAAAAAACCAGTACGATTGCTTTTCCTCATGAAATATGCGGGCTAACCTTGCGGAGGTTTAGAACCTGCGCAAGGTGAAATCAGATGACAACAATATTTGCATCCAGCTTGGGAGTCGTTTAGTTTCGCCCCGCTAAAGGACTGGAGAAAAGAACATGGCAAAAGCACAAGCATTCGGAGATAAAGTACGCGGTAAGATCCGTACCCATAAAAAAATGGTACGTTATATCCTACCCCTGAAAAAAGATAAAAGCACTTCCCTGCGTTTCCGCGAGGGCATGCTGGCGGTTCCAGAAGACAAGGAACACGGTGATTATATTGCTGAGCAAATGGAATCGCTGATCAAATAAGCTTTTCTCTCCCAAACATTTCAAAAACGCCTTGTAATGGGGCGTTTTTTGTTTCATGAATTTCTTATAAAAAATAGCTGGGAGCGTTTCTTTTTTGCACCCCACTGATTACCTTTTTAGCTTATGAGTCATCAGCAAACTGAAGCCCGGATCAATGAACTGACTGTAGCCCTGAATGATCACAATCATCGCTACTACATATTGGATAATCCCAGTGTATCCGATGCTGCTTATGATTCACTGTTACGTGAACTACAAGAGCTGGAGGCGACTCATCCCGAACTAGCCAGACCCGATTCGCCCACTCAGCGGGTTGGCAGCTTACCCAGCTCAGGGTTTGAGCCCTTAACTCATAGCACCCCCATGCTCTCCCTTGAGAACGCCATGAATGCCCAGGAATTAATTGATTTTGATACCCGGGTGCGCAAAGACCTGGAACTTGACCAGATCGAATATGTGATCGAGCCTAAATTAGACGGCCTGGGTGTGGAACTGATCTATGTTGACGGTCTATTTACCGCCGGTTCCACCCGCGGGGATGGTTTTACCGGTGAAAACATCACTCAGAATTTAAAGACCTTAAAAGCCCTGCCCCTTCGCTTAAGAGATCATAACAGGCCAGTTCCCTCCTATTTGGAGGTCCGCGGAGAGGTCTTCATGTCTCACAAAGATTTTAAAGCCCTCAATCAAAGACAATTGGATGCTGAGAAAACAGCTTTTGCCAACCCCCGCAATGCAGCCGCCGGCAGCCTACGCCAACTGGATTCCCGCATCACTGCCACCCGCAATCTACAGATCAATATTTACGCTGCTGGCCGCATCGATGCATTTAAAGTGCCGACCCATATAGAATTTATCCAAGCCCTACGGGATTGGGGCTTTCCAGTGAATGATCATTTTCAACTATGTTGCGGGATCGATGAAGTAATCGAGTTCCACAACAAACTGGAAGTTGAGCGCGAGTCACTGAGCTATGATATTGACGGCACGGTCACCAAGATCAATGATCTGGCCCTGCAAGATCAGCTGGGTATCCGCAGCCGCTCACCCCGCTGGGCGATTGCCGGTAAATTCAAGGCTCGTCAAGAGATCACCCGGATTCTGAGTATTGAACCCAGTGTCGGTCGGACGGGTGCCATCACCCCGGTGGCCAATCTGGAATCGGTTCAACTCGGTGGCGTCATGGTGGCCCGTGCTACCCTTCACAACCAGGATGAGATCGATCGCAAAGATGTCCGGATCGGTGATACTGTGGTCGTGCAACGGGCTGGCGATGTGATCCCTGAGGTTGTGAAAAGCATTCTGGACCAGCGTCCTGAGAATACTCAGCCCTATCTTATCCCGGAAAAATGCCCGGTTTGCCAGGGGCATGTGATCCGCCTGGAGGGCGAAGCCAAGCACTATTGTCAGAATATCTCCTGCCCGGCTCAGATCAAGGGTCGTATTGAACATTTTGTGGCCAGGCGCTGTATGGATATTGATGGTTTTGGAACCAAGCTGGTAGCCCAGTTGGTGGATGAAAGCCTGATTCACAGCATTGCTGATATTTACAGCTTGACCACCGACCAACTGGCCAAGCTGGACCGCATGGCTGAGAAATCTGCTGAAAACATTATGGAAGCGATCAGAACCAGTAGGTCAGTGGACCTCTGGCGCTTGGTACATGGCCTGGGGATCCGTAACGTGGGTGAACACCTATCCAAGGTACTGGCCAAAAAATATGGTTCATTGGCCCGGCTAGCTGAAACGGCTGCCGATGACCTGGAAGCGACCCACGAGGTGGGACCTATTGTGGCCAGGGGTCTGGTGGAATTTTTCAGGGACACCGCTAATCAGGAACTGATCCAGCAATTACGAGACCATGGATTAGACCCTCAGCATGATATTTCAGCTGCTACAGAGGGTAAGTTAGCCGGTTTAAGCTTTGTTTTCACCGGCAGGCTGGAACACTTCAATCGCGACTCCGCCCGTGAAACAGTTGAGTCTCTGGGGGGCAGCACAGCGGCTACTATAAGCAAAAAAGTAGACTATCTGGTGGCTGGTCCAGGGGCTGGATCCAAGCTTGAGAAAGCCAGTAAAATGGGTGTCAAAGTATTAACTGAATCCGAATTCCTTGAACTGGCAAAACTTTAATTGGTTTTGGCTGGAGATGAACCTAGATAAAACACTGCTGCCTACAACACCATCTTTTATTGTGGTATTGCCATTTGGGATTGACTGTTGGTGAGCATAAAGCTAAAATGGTTATTCGTGCGATCCAGCAGGACCTGGTTATTTTTCGAGGGTTTATTAGTAGCTTGAGATCAAAATAAAAAGATTGAGTGATCCTTCATGAAGATCTGGGTGAATCTGTGGCTTAATAAATATGAACAGAGGTAGAGGTTAAATAGATGTTTAAAAAGATACTGGTGGCAAACCGGGGGGAGATCGCCTTACGGGTGATGCGGACCTGCCGTGAAATGGGAATCGAAGTGGTCGCCGTATTTTCTGAGGCAGATCGAACTGCCCCGCACGTCCTGTTTGCCGATGAGGCCTACCTCATCGGTCCGGCGCCAGCAAGCGAAAGTTATTTGCGCTGGGATAATATCCTGGAAGTCGCCAGGAGATCTCAAACTGATGCCATCCATCCTGGATACGGATTTCTCTCTGAGAATACCGAATTTGCCCAACAGGTTACCGAGGCGGATATTGTCTTTATTGGCCCACCTGCCGAAGCCATTAAGACCATGGGTGACAAGACCATGGCCCGGCAATCCATGCTGCAAACCGATGTGCCTGTCGTCCCAGGTACTGAAGAGCCCATCAGTGATGTGGAACAAGCCCTTAAAGTGGCCGAAGACATTGGATTTCCAGTTCTGATCAAAGCAGCCGGTGGCGGGGGTGGCAAGGGGATGCGGATTGTTGAATCTGCCAAAACCTTTGCTGATTCAGTGGCCAAGGCTCAGCGTGAATCCCAATCAGCTTTTGGCGATGGTCGGGTCTATATCGAAAAATACCTGGAAGAACCCCATCATATTGAATTCCAGATCCTGGCCGATCAGCATGGTCATGTGATTCATCTGAATGAACGGGAATGTTCCATTCAACGGCGTTACCAGAAGGTCATCGAAGAGTCCCCCTCCCCTTTTTTAAATCCTGAGCTTAGAGAACAGATGGGTCGAGCAGCCGTGGAAACTGCTCGGAGTTGTAACTATGTAGGAGCTGGTACAGTTGAATTCCTGGTGGATAAGCATAAAAACTTTTATTTTCTGGAAATGAATACGCGACTGCAGGTAGAGCATCCTGTTACAGAAATGATCACCGGGACCGATCTGGTGGCCGAGCAGATCCGCATTGCCGATGGTCAGGTGCTCTCCATGAAACAAACTGATATATCCAGCACAGGACACGCCATTGAATGTCGAATATACGCTGAAGATGCGGCCCATGACTTCACGCCATCAACGGGTAAGATCAGCATGCTGCAGATACCTGATGGCACTGGCACCCGGTTCGACGGAGCGATTCGTCAAGGTCTGGAGATCACACCTTACTATGATCCGCTATTGGGCAAATTGGTGTGTTGGGCTGAGGATCGTGAGTCGGCCCTGAATCGCGCTGAGCGTGCCTTGCGCGAATTTTATATTGGTGGCATCGAAACCACCATTCAATTCTGTCGGGCGGTCATCCGGCATCCAGTTTTCAGGCATGGTCCCTATGACACTCACTTTTATGCGACCCATAAAGTGGAGCTAATGGAACAACTCTCAAGGTCTTCGGACGAGGTGCAAATAGTTGCTGGTGCGACTCTCTTCCAGCACCGGGAACAGTTAAAACTGAGCTCTCAATCTGAATCATCAACCACTGCCACCCGTTCAAACTGGGTCCAGGCCCAACAAAAGAGAGTCCGTAGATGAAATATGAAATAAACGGGGGCGATAAAGCACTTCAGGTTGATTTTCAGCAATTGGGTGACAAACTGATCATTCGATCAGAATCGGGTGAAATGGGTTTTGAGGCAGTGCGAATTCAACCGGGGATCTACAGCGTGATCATGAACCAGCGTTCTTTTGTGGTGGGTATTCGCTCGGAGGTAGCTCTAAAGGTGAGTGTGAACGGAACGCCGCTGGTCATAGAGCTCCTGGACGCAGTTCACATCCACCTGAGGGAACTTGGGTGGGCGGCCATGGAGGAGGTCAAGGCTGGCTTGGTCAGCTCCCAGATCCCGGGACTTGTGACAAAGATATTTCATCTGGTGGGCGATAAAGTGGCTGAGGGTGAGCCGCTGTTTCTCATGGAGGCCATGAAAATGGAAAATGAGATCAAGGCACCCGTCTCTGGTGTGATAAAGAAGATCAGTATCAAAGAGGGAGAAACGGTTGAAAAGGGAACAAATATCATTGAGATCGGGTAGTATATTTGAAAGTAGAAAAATTGTCGCGAAATACACCGGAATGGTTACGAACAATCAAGTGGTGCAGTGACTTGAGGCCATTTGATAAAAAAAGCACTGCGAGAGAAATTATATAAGCAGAAACCAATCCTCGTCATCCCGAGCGGAGTCAAGGGGTAAGACATAGTGACTTGCGACTAAAACCCTCTGCGAGAGACGTAGTTTAGATAAAAAGACCTGGCCGGAAAAGAATTTGTTAATTCAGTTGAATTTGTTGTGAATTAGAAAACTTAGAGGATAATAAATGTTTGGTAGAATGTTTGGAGCTGGATTGGGATGGGCCTTTGCCGGACCCATTGGCGGGTTGATCGGTTGGTGGCTGGGGGGTCAGATCGATGGAGGGCAGACCATCCGGCAGGGTGGCATGACCGGAGCTGCGGGCAAGACCCGTCCCGGAGATTTTGCAGTGGCTCTGCTGGTGTTGGTTGCTGCGGTAATGAAAGCAGACGGTAAAGTGGTTAAAGCCGAGCTGGATTATGTAAAACAATTTTTAATCAAGAGTTTTGGGCGAGAAAATGCCCAGGAAATGTTGGTGCTCCTTAAAAACCTGCTGGAGCAGGATTATTTCATTTATGAAGTGGCCGGACAGATCAACCAGCAAATGAATACGGCCGAGAAACTGCAATTGATCCATGTCCTGTTTGGTATCAGTAAGGCCGATGGAAATGTACACAGCAGTGAAGTAGAGCTTATCCGCGAGATCGGCCAACACCTGCAGTTGAACACCGCTGAGGTAGAATCAATTATGGCTATCTTTACCAAGGGTAAAAATGCTTATTATAAGATATTGGAGATCGATCAGGCCGCCAGTGATCAGGACGTTAAAAAAGCCTATCGTTCCATGGCCACAAAATTTCACCCGGACAAGGTTCAGCATCTGGGCCCTGATTTCCAGAAAATGGCTGAAGAAAAATTTAAAGCCATCAATGAGGCCTACCAGGAGATCAAGATGGAACGGGGATTGTAGGGGAACAGCATGCACGATTCAGGTGAAAAAGCAGGACAATACCCGTTTACGCGTGGCATCTATGGAGAGATGTATCGTTCCCGGAAATGGACCATGCGGCAGTACGCTGGATTTTCCAGTGCCGAAGATTCAAATACCCGCTACCGCTATTTGCTCGACCAGGGTCAAACAGGGCTCTCTGTAGCCTTCGATCTGCCAACTCAGATCGGCTATGATTCTGATGATGATCTATCAGCCGGCGAGATTGGCAAAGTGGGCGTGCCCATCGATACCTTGGCTGATATGGAAATCCTGTTTCAGGATATCCCCCTGGATAAGGTGTCAAGCTCAATGACCATTAACTCCACGGCGGCGATTCTGTTGGCCATGTATCAGGTAGTGGCTGAAAAACAAGGGGTGAGTAGTGACCAGTTGCGAGGTACTATCCAAAACGATGTGCTGAAAGAATACATTGCCAGAGGGACCTATATTTATCCGCCTAAGGCTTCGCTGCGTCTGATCACAGATGTGTTTGCATACTGCAACGAACACATTCCCAATTGGAATACTATTTCTATTTCCGGATATCATATCCGTGAGGCTGGATCGACTGCCGCTCAGGAACTCGCCTTTACCTTTGCAAACGGGATTGCCTATGTCCAGGCAGCCCTAGACGCCGGGCTGGATATCGATAAATTTGGGGCTCGTCTTTCATTTTTCTGGAATGCCCATAATGATCTGCTGGAAGAGATCGCCAAATTCAGAGCTTCCAGGCGGATCTGGGCCAGGATCATGAAAGAGCGTTTTGGGGCTACAAATCCCAAAGCCATGATGTGTCGTTTCCACACCCAAACCGGCGGATCGACCCTGACTGCCCAGCAGATCGACAATAATATTGTACGGGTCACCCTCCAGGCGCTGGCGGCAGTATTGGGAGGCACTCAGTCCCTGCATACAAACTCTCGTGATGAAGCGCTGGCACTCCCTACCGAGGCATCAGCCAGATTGGCTTTGAGAACGCAACAGGTCATTGGATTCGAGAGTGGGGTGACCAATTATGTGGATCCACTGGCCGGTTCAGAGGTTATTGAGAGGCTCACTGACGGTCTGGAGGAAGAGGTGTTCAGCTACATTCAAAAGATCGACGAGCTGGGCGGCGCCGTAAAAGCCATCGAACTGGGCTACTTCCAAAACGAGATCGGCAACAGCGCCTACCAATACCAACAGGAGATCGAAAGTCAGGACCGTACCATTGTCGGCGTAAATCGGTTTACCGTGGATGAAGATATCCAGCCTGAGATTCTGGAGTTAGGTAGCGAGGCCGCTCAACGACAATTATCAAGGCTGAAAATAATAAAACAGGGGCGTGATCAGGATGCGGTTCGGAAAGCTTTATCGGATTTGACGCAAGCAGCTGGGATGGATAATGAAAACTTATTTCCCTATATCTTGACAGCGGTTCGGGAATATGCCTCCATCGGTGAGATATCCAATACTCTGCGAGGAGTTTTTGGTGAGTATGTCGCTAATTAGGATAAAACTTCTTCGGCCTGATAACGCTGCGGATCATTGCGCCTCCCGACTCTTTTAGTACAGGACGGGAGATATATCTTTTGGAGATGAATTCGTTTAAGTTCAGGCATCCTGAGCTGGATGACATCCTTAGTTTTAAATCCATAGACTCAACGAATCTGGAAGCTAAACGCCGACGCTCAGAGTTTGCAGGTCGCAATTTTCTGCTCATCGCAAATGAACAGACCCATGGCAAAGGCCAACATGGGCGGCACTGGGATTCAGGGGCTGGATTAGGATTGTGGTTATCCTTATTTCTGAGCAGGCCAGGTTACTTAGAGCATCATCTCCAACTTTTATCACTTTACACCGGGATCATCATTCAGAGAGTCCTGGCCACACTCATCGAGAATGATATCTATCTGAAATGGCCCAATGATATCATGATCGGGTCTCGTAAATGTGGTGGCGTTTTAACTGAAGTTCAATGGGTAGGTGACTCTGCTGTATCCGCTACGATCGGCATGGGGATCAATCTTGAACATCAGACTGCTGATTTTCCACCATCCATTCGTAAATCGGCCATCTCACTACGGCAAGCGGGTTGGCATAAACCTGACCCGGACTTATTACTGGACCAGTTGCTGGATGAATTCTTTGGAAATATAGTTTTGCTTGATCGACCAAAAGAGCTGACTCAGGAATGGAATGAACACGCCTTCAGGATCAATGATTCAGTTCAATGGATTATAAATAATCGAATGGTTGAAGGTCAATTCTTGGGCATCTCTGAAACTGGAGAAGCTCAAATCCTGGTCGAAGGAAAACTAACCCATTTTCGAAGTGGAGAAATTCGGCTCGTAAATCACGAATAGTCCCACGTAATGTTACAAACAGCCTCTAATTTTAACCTTTGATTATTCAGAGTTATTCTCTCGCAGAGTTCGCAGAGCGCAGAGTTTTTTTATAGTCGAAAGCTTGACAGGGTGTATTGTGGGGGATGAAGCTGAAAGTGAAGACCCAAGCCGTTAGGCGAAGACCGATCGAATGTCAACTTTTAACTTTTAACTTTTAACTTTTAACTTTTAACTTTTAACTTTTAACTTTTAACTTTTAACTTTTAACTTTTAACTTTTAACTTTTAACTTTTAACTTTTAACTTTTAACTTTTAACTTTTAACT
>JAJRSW010000051.1 GCA_024278595.1 Fidelibacterota bacterium
AGCTCTGTCGAAGGGTGGTCCCTGAGCTCTGTCGAAGGGTGGTCCCTGAGCTCTGTCGAAGGGTGGTCCCTGAGCTCTGTCGAAGGGTGGTCCCTGAGCTCAGCCGAAGGACTCAATGCAATGCTCTGCGTGCGAGTAGAAGATCCCGACAAGCCTGTCGGGATTTGTAGAAAAGCAAACTATTGCGAATCTATACAGCGCATCTTGAACTGAAATTGGTATTACTTCTTAACAATCGGGCAGGCTACGTAATGACCTGCTGCATGCTCCTCAAATATGGGCTTTATCTTAGCACAGGACGGTTCAGCAATAGGACACCGGGTCCTAAAGGCACAGCCGCTGGGTTTGTTCAGAGGGGTGGGGACATCCCCCTTCAACACGATCCGCTGGCGATTCTTGCGGCTTGGATCCGGCAAGGGAACGGCAGAGAGCAGTGCTTTGCTATAAGGATGCCTTGGGGTGTGGTAGACATCCTGGGCGTTCCCATATTCAGCCATATCACCGAGATACATCACTGCGATCTTGTCCGATATGTGCTCCACCACGGAAAGATCATGGGCAATAAATAAGTAAGAGACGTCAAACTCATCCTGGAGATCCATCATCAAGTTGATCACCTGAGCCTGAATAGATACATCCAGGGCGGAAACCGGTTCATCACAAATGATCAGGTCCGGATTAGTGGCCAATGCTCGGGCAATGCCCACCCGCTGTCGTTGTCCTCCTGAAAATTCATGGGGATAACGGCGGGCCTGCACTGCCTGTAGCCCCACCTTGTCCAAGAGCCAGCCCACACGCTCAGCCTGCTCTTTGCTGTTCATATCTGTGTGTAATTGCAGAGGTTCACTAATGATCTGAGCCACCGTCATTCTTGGGTTTAGTGAGGCATAGGGATCCTGAAAGATCATCTGGACCCGCGATCGGTATTTGCGCACTGCACCAGGTGATAGCTTGGCAAAATCCACTGTTTCATCACCAAAATGGTATTCAATACTTCCACCAACCTCAACATCGGGGGCCACATATTTAAGAATATTGATCATGGCCCGGCCAACCGTGGTCTTGCCGCAACCTGACTCACCCACCATGCCTACGATCTGTTTACGATCAATGGAGAATGATATTCCATCTACCGCTTTGACAGATGCAACGCGTTTAGAGAACACGCCTCCATGGACCGGAAAGTGCACTGAAAGGTTTTTCACCTCTACCAGAGTATTCTTACTCATGCTGACACCTGAGCTTCCTGAACCACAAAACAACGAACGTAATGTCCCGGATTCACTGCTTGGAGCGGTGGTTCCTCCGTATCACATTTATCCAATTTTACCTCACAACGAGTACAAAATTTACAGCCTACCGGTAGATCCAGGATATTCGGTACCATCCCGGGAATGGTTTCCAGACGCCCATGTTTCTGTTCTTTATCTGGTCTGGGTATTGACCCCAACAGCCCATTGGTGTACGGGTGCTGTGGATTATTGAAAAGATCATTAACCTCAGCAACCTCCTGTATCACACCTCCGTACATGACGATGACCCGTTCACAGGTCTCAGCCACCACGGCCAGATCGTGGGTGATGAGGACCACTGCTGCATCTGTATTATTCTTCTTTAGATCCAACATAAGATCCAGAATCTGCGCCTGAATGGTCACATCCAGAGCCGTCGTCGGCTCATCGGCGATGAGCAATGAGGGGCTTTTCGCCAGAGCCATGGCGATCATGACCCGTTGCCGCATGCCACCGGAAAACTGATGGGGATAGTCACCCATGCGCCTTTCAGCATCAGGTATTCCCACCATATTGAGGAGTCCAACCGCCTCTTGGTAGAGCTTCTGAGAATCCGCTTTAAACTCGGCACTGACAAGTTTATCAATACCCAGGATGAAGTACACAATAGCAGTTGGAACCAGACCGCCCAGAATAAAGGAGGACACCATGGCCAGGGGTTCAAAACTCCAGCCAGCTCCCAGTTGAGAAAAGAACAGAACCGCAACTGCGAATCCACCAGAAGTTTGGATGCGTCCTTTTGTGGGTAAGTTCTTGAGGCTTTTTGAGCGATTGACGAACCAGGCTTTGATGGAATCTTTGAATCCAACGGGCCTGATGGATTCTATGACCTGCATGCCAATGTTGAACACGGGGTTCAGGGAGGTCATGGGTTCCTGAAAGATCATGGCGATCTCAGATCCGCGGATATCCCACATTTTGCTGTAGATGTTTTCTCTAAATGCCGCCATCGCTTTTTTCTGGGGAGAATTGTAAAACAGATGGACCATGAGGGACAGACTGAGAACAAATGAACCAATTCCCAACAGCAAGCCCGGAATGGGTAGTAGAGCATAGATGATCATCCAGGCGAAAAAGAACGCTGTGGCGGCCTGATTTCTTCTGTTTTCGGGAAGTTTCTGAAAGTATTTATATTTGATAACTTCCCGTACTTGCGCCAGTTCTTGAGCGTCAAAAATCTTTTCACCTTTAAAAATGATCTCGCCGTCAAAAACCTCGCCCGGCGGGTTGGGGATTAATTGGATCAGGGAAAGCACCGAAACTGATTTACCTGAACCGGACTCTCCTACGATACCAAGGGTTTCTCCTTTGTAAATATCAAAACTAACCCCATCAACCGCTTTGGCCCATGCTCCACCTACTTTGAAACGGGTTTTTAGTCCTTTGACCTCTACCAGTTTTTCCTGACTCATCGCAACCTCGAATACACTTTGGGATCAAACGCTTCACGGACAGCTTCACCTATAAACACCACCATGATCAATGTTACAAACTGAGCAGATACTGGTGCGAGGACCATCCACCATTTTGAGATGTTCTGTAATCCCACATCCAGCATTTGTCCCCAACTAGGCGTCGGTGGCGGCATTCCAAAGCCCAGGTAATCGAGACCGACCAGAGCTGATATGCCCCCCACTATGGCAAAGGGGAAGTAAGTGATAATGGGCACCATGGAGTTGGGCAGGATATGTTTAAACATGACCTTGAAATTCGTTTGCCCCATGGAAAGGGCGGCTGCAACATAGTCCTTGGATTTCTCGCGATAGAACTCTGCCCGCATGAGGTAGGTCATTCCAATCCAGTTCACAATGGTATAAATAAAAATTAACAGAAAGAAAGATGGCCGGATGATGGAACTAATAATAATGATCACAAACAACATGGGTAAGCTGGACCAGATCTCAATGATACGCTGAAAGAAAAGGTCAAATTTACCACCAAAGTAGCCCATGCTGCCTCCAACGATCACTCCAATGATGTAGTTCAGGATGGTGAGGACCAGGGCAAATGAAATGGAGATGTTAAAAGCATAACACAGCCGGGCAAAAACATCGCGACCTGTATTGTCACTTCCCAGCCAATGTTTCCGTGAAGGGGGTTCATACATCTTATTACCCTTCACCGTGATATCTTCAAGGGGGCTGTAGGGATAGATGGGCATAACCAACCAATTATCACTCTCTGATTGTTCCCAGCTGGCTTGCAGCTCACGGTAAAGGGCTTCTCCAGGAGCATCCTGGGCGAATTCTGAGCCTGAATGATAACCTGATAAAACCGGAAAATACAAGTCGCCCTCATAACTGACCACCAAGGCGCGGTTATTGATCAACACCGGCAAAAACCAGGACAGACCGTATAGGACAATCAATAAGATGAAGGAGTAATAGCCCCGTTTCAGGGTTTTAAACTTAAGCCAACGCTTCTTAAGGATGGATAATGATATTTCTTGTTGTTCAGGCATAAAGTGGCATTTCTCGTGTGGTAGATTTACAATTATTTTGATCTTGATAAAGCTGAGTCCCAGGCATCTTTGCGAAGGAGAGTATCGACTGACGCAAGCTCAAGGGTGAGATCGCCACGGTCGCGTTGCTCACGCGCGAAGACTTAAAAATGATGTCGCTGTAATTAAGCATTTTTACTTAAATCTGATTCGCGGATCAACAGAAGCCAGGGCAATATCGGAAAGGATGTTGGCCACCAGTCGGATCATCACTACGATCACTAAAAAACCCAGCGTGATGGGATAATCACGGTCAAGAATGGCCTGGAAACCCATTTTTCCAAAACCATCAATATTAAACACTTTCTCAATGAGATAAGATCCGGCGATAACAACCCCAATAACACCGCCAATACCAGAGGCAATCGGGATCACAGAGTTGCGAATGGCGTGGACCCAGATCACCCGCTTTTCCTGCAAGCCCTTGGCAAAAGCGGTCCGGATATAGTCTTGGGAAATATTTTCCAGTAAACTGTTCTTCATAAGTACCGTAAGCCCGGCAAAACTACCGATGGACCAGGCAATAACAGGCAGGACAGCATGCCAGAGTTGATCTTTAATCTGACCCCACAGGGTCAAGGTTTCCCATACCTCAGTTGGTGACCGGAAACCACCCAGGGGAAAGACATCCCAAAAGGTACCGCCACCAAATAATACCAGCAGGACCCCACCCAGGGCAAAGCCCGGAATAGAGTAAGCCACAAAAATGGTTACACTGGAAAGAAAATCAAATGCCGAGCCATGATTCAAGGCTTTACGAATTCCCAGGGGGATACAAACGATATATGACAGGAAGAGACCGGTGAGTCCGAAAAACATGGAGATCTTAAACCGGGGAGCCATAACCTCTGTAACGGGTTGATCATAGGTATATGAGGTTCCCAAATTACCCGTGAGGATCCCTGAGAACTCAGTCTGAAAGATTGTGGCCAGGGTCAGGTTTTCAGCTGACCCCTCCTTATCAATGGAAGCTTTCCAGAGCTCACTGATGTTACCTTCTTTATCATAAACCTGGACCAACTCACCATCCAGGCGCAGGGTCATGTAGGTGCCCTTACCCATGTTCTTTTGAGCTTCGGTTGCCCCATTTTTGAATTCAACTTCACGGTGCTTGGTCTCTCTGGGCCAAATTCCCAGCCAGATCAGGTAGCGCTGATAGACCGGTTTGTCAAAACCATAAAAGCGTTTTAGCTCTCGCATGGCAGATTTGGGCAGTACCGAACTCCCGCCACCCATAATATCACCCACACTGCCAACCGATTCTCCCTGCTGCATGGCGCCAGCCTGAAGCTGTTGAATGGCTTGTTCCAGGGGACCGCCAGGAGCCATCTGCAAGATGATAAAAATCAGGATGGTGGACCCCAGAAAAGTGGGGATCATGAGGAGAATACGACGAATAAAGTAGGTGGTCATGTTTAATTAATAAGTAAGCAGGAATAAGTAATAATGTTCGTATTGGGAGAATTGTGCTGCTTAATTGGCTTCTTCATAAATGATTCTTTGTTTAGCTTTGAATGAAGCTTTTGATGATGTACACCTTCTTCCAATTTCAATATCCCTAGCTTACTTTCCCTTCTTAATTATTGCTTTTTTTAGCTTGTGCTTTTTTGCGGGAGGCAGCAAAGATTTTTGTTAGCTCAGTTGCTTCAGTATAAAGGTCATAGACCTTGTTTTGGCTTAGTAATTCAGCTTCAATAATTAGATCCAACCAATAACAGCATTCATCGGCTTCTTCAAGAACAATCCTTAATTTGGCGGTGAATGAAGCTTGGGATTGAGCTAAGCTAGCTGCTCGGTAATTGGCTCCAACAGAAGTAGCTGATCTCAACAACTGCCTGCCAATAACTCGACCCGTATCAGTTTCGGGTAATGCCCCCACTAACTTGATACAACGAATAGCAAATTGACGCGTTCTCTCCTTTAAATCCCAAATCACTTTGGGTTCACCAAGAAAAACTCCCGTTAGCATCTCATTTTGATAATGTGTCTCTTCCAACAGTTCCAATATCCCTGAGTTCCTATTCTTTTTTCCTGATCTCTTATTCCTGCTTAATTATTACTTGTCTTAAGATATTCCGGCCAGTACTTCACATCGATCTCACCAATGGGTAAATTTGTGCCGTTGGCCATGGCGGCTTCCAGTGCGGCCTCTTTTTCTGGTTCATACCACCACAGGGTGAAAACGGTGCGATAGTCGCCACCATAGCGAGTAACCATATATTCAGGATAGCCAAATTTATCCCAATAGGCAATGCGCTGATAATTGCGGGCAATACCCCAGGCAGCCGGGTGAACATCCGAGTAAATACCATCGATCTCGCGAATGATCTCAACTCTGCGAGCCTGTTCAAAGGTCACATCATACTCGAGGAGAAGTTCATCGACCCGCTCATTTTTAAAACCGCCAATATTGTTGGTATTGTTTTCATCCGCCAGGCTGGATTTGAGGGACGTTTCCGGATTTGGAAAAACCAGACCGCCCCAGCTTTGCATAAAAATAGTGAAGTTGCGCTCCATGAGATTCTTCCAGTTAGCATTACCATCGATATATTTGATCTGCATGTCTATGCCATAATCTTTCATCATCTGCTGGACCGGTGTAACCATGTAATCCACACCTTTGGAAATACCAATTTCAAAACGCAGGACGCGTCCATTATCATGCACCAACCAACCATCTTTATTACGGGTTTTATAGCCGGCTTCCTTTAAAAGCTGAACGGCCTTTTCAGGACTATAAACAACCTGCTCATTTCCAGGGTTCTCGTATACGGATCCTGAATAAAGTGAGTTCATCATGGAATATTCGTTATAGTACATTTCCTCATTCATTTTTTCCCGGTTGTACAGATAGGTAAATGCCATGCGGACGCGTTGGTCATCAAAAGGCCATTTGCGCATATTAAAGGCATAGCCAGACGTTCCAGCCGGTTTTTCAGAATAGACCTTATGTTTTTTAACCCAGCCTTTCTGGACTGCCTCAAAATTGGTTTCCTCAACCCACTCACGGGCTGCTGATACCGTGTAGAAATCACTCTCGCCTTTCTTGAATTTCTCAAAGATCAGGGCGTTGTTGTCTTTTACCACAATAAATTTGATCTTGTCAAAATTGGCCGCGAATTTATTTGCAGGATCATCCTTGCCCCAATAATCTGTCCGGCGAGTGAGTGTAAATGACTCCTGATTGATAATGTCCTGCTCATGGATGATGTAGGGTCCGGTTCCGGGCATCATTTTAAATTGGTATTCCTTTAGATATTCAGAACCATCCACCTGATTCAGGTAATAGGATGGCAGAATAGCCATGCCGCCAAAGTAGAGCAGATTACGCCAGCTCAACTCCTGGCAAACCACCGAAACAATATATTTCCCCTCAACTACCGGACGATCGAATTTTCCGTAGACCAGTTGATCAGAGGGCGATAAAATCGTCTCGTCCATATGCAGGTCCCAGGTCGCCACTACATCTTCAGCAATAACTTCACGACCATCGGACCAGCGAGCGTCTGGATTGATCCGAAACCAAAATTTCATTTTATCATCAGAAATCTTCCAGTGACTGGCCAATGATGGCATGAATTCAAGCGTAAGTGGATGAGTAGTGATCAGACCCTCGTAACAAAGACCTGAAATAGTGTTGTTCTCAACGTAATTGGCGTTCTGTCCTTCAGTACGCATGGTTGCCGGAAAGCGAGAGGTGATATGCCGAAAGGTCCCACCTTTCTTAGCTCTGGGGTCGCCAAAATAAATCAGTTCTTCAGGTTGTATCTCATAGGTTTGATAACCCAGCTCTTCAGCCAGCTTTTCAAATCCATACCCACCAGCTTCTGCAGGAGTGGTTAAGTCTTTGCTCACTATTTTACTTTCAACCGCTGAGTCATCAGCCGCTTGTTTTTCTCCTCCACCGCAGGACCAGAAGACCAGGGACAGGGTTGATAACAGCAAAAAAACGACCTGAATACGTTTCATGGAAGCACCTTACTTTTTGGTTAATTTATTTAAAAACATGGTCCGTATCATTTGAGCATTCAACATACATTTTTTATGCCGATTAGGCTACTCTTTGCTCATTGGATTTCTGGCATTTTAATAACAGCGTGGCCTGAAAAGCCTCCTGACCAACAAGCCGAGTTACTGCAGCTAATTTTGACTTTAACCCGGAGAAGGGGGTGTTGAGTACTAGCGATATTCACTTTCCTGCATCATTAAAACGATTGGACCGATGGTCTTTTTGAACCCTTTTGACAACAAGCAGACCCAGCGCCCCAAATATGACGGCTAACAATGACCTTAAAGATACTGTGAATGGATTTTCCGGAACGGTCGTGTGAGATCGGAAATCCAGTTGGCTGACATAACCGGGCGATTCCTGCTCGGCCCTAAGCAGCAGGTCCAAAAAATCAGACCGGCTACGATAGCGGATCAGCTCAATTTTATCCGAGTAGGCATCACGTGTGGCTGAGAACTGCCAACGCGCTGCCAGTGGGTCCAGATAACAGGCCCGACTTAGACAAGTCGGCCAGTCTGCTTTCCCGGGGATCCCAATACTATAAAATGCGGGTGCTTCATGGTCTGAATCAACCCGTTCCAGAAAAACTTTGAGCTCAGGGTGAGCTCGGATGAGTTGTTGGGCCTGCTCAACCTGAGATCGATCAGGTCTTGGGGGTTTATTGTGCCAGATGATCAATCCTGAATATAGCGCTAACATCAGGGTGGTGACAATCACCACGCGTCCACTGCGTTTAATCCTCATTCAACGGGCCTCTCTTAAACGGGCTGGTTTGGTCTAGCTTACTGACAATAAAACTTGATCGCTGAAAATGAATACCATATTCATTTATTCCAGCGGAAATAAAGGTTTTCATGCAGATCTCCTGAAATGAGTCAGACCATAGCCCAGGGCAATGAGTAAAATGGGGCCTCCATAGGTCATTAGAATTGCCTGGGCCGCCTCCGCACTGGTCTCTGCGTCCACATAGTAGTCGATCCCGGCACCGAAGAAACCAGCCACACTGATCAAAACGGTCATGAGAGCCACAGTGGCTGCTAATTTATTTGATCGCATCATGGTAAACGGACCGGGTGGGTGGTTCAGCCGGAAAACGAGGAATGCGACAGCCAGAATAATATAGGGAATAACCAGACTTAGTGCAGAAAGATCGGTGAGTAAGCGAAAAAAAGCATCAATCGATGTAAGGCCGATCAGCGGAATGGCGATCAGGACCACCACCACGCCAGCCTGGGTCCAAAGTGCATTGAAAAAGGAGTCTTCCTCGTCACGGACAGTCAGAAATTTTGGGAAGGTATTGGGCGGAACCTCAGCAAACATGGCCCGAATGGGAGATTCGATCCAGACGACATAAGCGGCAATGGACGTGACCAGCAGGATGGCTGAATAGAGTTGAACCACGACTTTCCCGCTGATGCCCCAGCTCTCAGCCAGCATGAGGTAGACCATATAGTTCGCATCTTTGAGTCCGGCATTGTTCAATGCCTCAGGTGATGCCACCAAACTGACCGCCAGGGACCCTGCTATATAGGCAAAACCGACTAACATGGTAGCGATCAAAACCCCTCTCGGAAAATTCCGGGTAGGATGCTCCACTTTGTGGATATAAGTACCGGCCACTTCAGCCCCAGCCACGGCAAACAGCAGCCAAGAAAAAGTCGCAAAATAGCTACTGGAAAAATCTGGAATCACCGTTTCCCTGGTCCATTCCGTAGCAGAGGGCGTTCCCCGGAAATATCCCATAAATGCGAACACAATGAATAGTCCGGTTGCCAAAAAGGTGAACTTGCCTCCCAGGCTGCTAAGCTTTGAGAACTGGCCAACCCCCCGGGTGGCCACCCAGGTCAAGGCCAGACAGAGCACGATGGAAAAATAGGGCAGGAGCATCACATTCTCATCGCCAAAGCGGTTTTCGCCAAACAGGGCCCAGGAAGCCATGACCGGCAGCCTGGCAAAAACGAATTGTAAATAGAAAAGATTGGCAATAAAGTAGGACCAGGTCCCAAAAAACGCCCAGCGGTGGCCCAAACTAAAGGCGATCCAGCTGTATATTCCACCTCCTTTATGCTGATTGGCAGAAGCCAATTCGGCAATAATCGCGGTTAAAGGTAAAAAATAAAAAATACCCACCAGGAGCCAGGAGGGAACAGCAGCCGGACCCAGGGCAACGCCGTTGGTCGTGATGTTATTAAACCCAAAGGTGGGCACAAAGATCAGCATCACCAAGGTCCACAGACTCAGGCTGGTCTGCTTTTTCATTTTTGGGGTTTCTGTCATTGATTAACCTGGAGCTCAGGTACCGTTACGCTCCCGTCCTGGTCACTCGGTAATGGACACCTCGAGCCGCCAGATGACCCAAGATGATCTGAAAGCAGTTTGGTACTGCTCCCACATATTCTGGAGGGCTGATCCCGTGGTGTTGATAATGGCTATCTAAAACCAGACGGGTAAGTGCGGTACAGGTATAGCCGGTGGTCCTGGCCATTGAGGACGTCTTGGTGGCTTCGTCATAGCGGTCTAATAAATCATATTTGTATTCAACTGGCTGATCATTCTCCAGACCTTTGATCGTTACCTGCATGAGGGTGAATTCTGCTTCCTGTTCCCCCAGTTTCCATTTGGGGAAAAGTAATTGGGTAGTCAGATCCAGGGGGCGGATGCGTTGGTCCCCAACCTGGATTTCCTGTTCACCGAAAAAGCCTGTCTCACGCAATACCCGCATCAATTCAATATGACCGGGATAGCGGAGGGTTTTTTCTTTCATGTTGGGAATATGCATAGTTTTGATCAGGCTTCTCAGGCCATCTGTGTTGAAGGCTTCCAGGGTTCCAACTCCCGGGTAATTGATGAGCTCTGGTTCTGACAGGGCTGGCTTTTCAATAAGTTTTCCTGCTTCAACCAGATGTGAGGTTCTGGTATATTCTGCAATGACATCAATGGGTGAAAAGGGGGCTTTGTATTCGTAGGGCCAGGTTCTTTCCTGGGGAAGACCACCGACATAACAGCTAAAATCTGAGATCTCCATGGAGGTATTATGATATCCCAAAATGACATTGCTCATCCCGGGAGCAACTCCGGCATCCATCACCGCAACCACACCCTGTGCTTTGGCCAGCTCATCCAGCTCAAAGGGATCTTCAGAAAAGAAGGAGATATCTACTATATCTTTGCCTGCTTCGATCACTGTTTTAAGGGTCTGATACCCCATAAACCCCGGTACGGCACCGATGACGATATCAGCTTGATCGATCACGCGCAGAACGACCTTGGGATCGGACAGGTCAGCTATTTGGGTACTAAGGTTGGGCTTGTTGGCCAGCGATTTTAAGGCGTTGGCATCTCGATCTGCAGAGATGACTTTATGGTCTTGACTGAGGTCCATGGCCATGGCTCGGCCGACCATGCCTGCTCCGAGAATTACTACATTTTTGCACAAAGCAACCTCCTGCATAATTTATTGAAACATAACACCCTTAAACTCTACAGAATCTTGATAAGCGCAAACTTTTTTATGTTATTGAAAGCCCCGCTCTAAAAAAGCGCAGGCTCCTGATAGCTAGCGAATAAGCACCGCCTTCTGTACCGCCCTAAACTCAGGCGTCGAGAAGGATATCAGGTAGATTCCGCTGGCAACCTGTTTCCCGCTATCATTTAATCCGTTCCACCGTATCGAATATAATCCTGGCGATTGGGCAACTTCCTCATAACTCCAGACAGTGCGACCCAGTAGATCATAGACTGTGATCAAGACATCTGATGTCTTTGGTAATGCATATTGGATTGTGGTGCTAGGATTAAATGGGTTGGGATAGACTTGCTTCAGCGTAAAGATTGTTGGAATCTCAGCGGTGAGTCCCGCATATTCATCGATTCTTTTGTTTATACCTTCAACGCGTGTGAAAACAGTATTTGAAGCAGCAGATTCCTGCTCAGTAAAATCCTCAGCTTTTACCTGATAATAGACTAGGGGGTCAAATCGTGTGCCGATTTCACAACTCACATCGGTCCATTGCGTATCTGGCACATCAACGGTTCCAATTTGGAACCAATTGCCGGCACCTTCCTTTTTATAGATGTTGTATTCTTCCAAATCCGGCTCTTCATTGGCATCCCATTCAAGAAGTGGATTTTCACCAACATCTCCATCTATTGTAAGGTTTTGTGGGGTAGCAGGAGGTGCTAGAGCATAATATACATTTATCCGTCCGTGTCCAAGTTCTTCATCAAAACCATCACTATTTACATCCTCTGCTGAATTTTCTAGTATTGTTCTGATCCCCTCAGCATCTTCTTGGTCGAATCTTTCCCATATAAGAGCAGCCAACCCCGAAACCATAGGGGCGGCCATTGAAGTGCCCCATAAATATCCCATAGAATCTGTGTGAGCAAAAGAGGTGTAGTTCGGAAAAAGGGACAATATTCCATCATAGCTTATTCCTTCACCGCCAGGAGCGGCTAAGGATATATACTCGTAACCAGGATTATATGATGAATAATGAGCTTGTTCATCATCTTTGTTGATTGCTGCAACAGCAATAACTGATTTATAAGCTAACCACTCTAGGTTATCTGGTGGATCGTTTCGGTAACATCTTGAGGCAAATCTGGGAGGTAAAAACATTCCGTCAATTCCTATTATGTATCGATTGGGGGCATCTAAATCTGGGTGCGTTAATTGATCTGTTGAATCATCATATGGTAATCCCGAATCAAGAATTGCTAGTAAAACTGTACTCTTTTCAGTCTCAAAATCCCAACCTTCTGGAGCATCAATATCAGCATCTGGTTCACCGTTGTGAGGTGATGCACCGGTGTTGTGTAGCGCCCATTGGTGGTCAAAATCAGTGTCATCTGGTTGAGTTGATAAGGCCTCTAAAACCATATTGGGTTCAGCGAACGAGATATCCTTATTTTCGTTTAATGAGTCTATTACATCTCAGGTAATCAACTTGTGTATCAATAGTAATCCTGGCGAACCTAGATCTTCCAAAATCATATGTGATTGTGGATCCAAAATAATTTAGAATTGATTGGATATCTTTTTGCGTTGCTGTGTTTTCTAACCCTAAAAGGATTTCATCCTCATAATATTTTACAGAGTCACCTCGCCAATAACAGGTCCCAATTGTCTTGCCAGTCACAAATGTCATTGAAACTAGTAAAGTGCCTATTAATCCCACCACTATCAATCTCATAAACCCCCCTGTCTTTTATTGTATGTTATTTTACAAGTCTAAACTTTATTTGAGCAGTATAAATTTTTGTGAGAGTTGGCTAAATTCGCTTGAAATTGTGATTATGTATACACCTGAGTCACATGGCATACTTTTATGATTATTGCCATTCCACACAAGCATATTTGTCCCTATATTTAATTCAATATTCATTCTCTTAACTAGCTTTCCTGTCATATCCCAAACCTCGATCACATTATTTTGTACGGTCATCGAATTGATGATGATTTTGATTTGCGAATTTGTGGGATTTGGGAAAACCCTTAGGTTAAAATCAGTAGGTCCCAAGGTCTTAATTTCTTCAATTGATACGGTTGTCAGGTCTAATCGGTAAAAATCTGAAAGATTCGTTGTTGCATAGAGATACCTTGAATCAGGACCAAGCCAGAGCCCCTGAAACTGATTCGTAAAACCTGTCATGTTATATGTATAATCAATCCAGCTCAGACCTGCATCATTGGAGCAGAATACACCAGAGTAGCCAACCAGATAAATTTTTGAGGTATCAGCAGGATCGATCACGAGATTGTGAAATGAGGTAATCGGTAAATCGCTACCAATTGATATCCAGGTCGCTCCTTCGTCAGTACTTTTGAATAATCCTTCATTCCGGTCCGTGAGGTACACTGTTGAGCTGTTTAATGGATTGATATCCAAAGCATTAGCATATGGATAAGATGTTCCTCCATAATTGATCTCTGTCCAACTATCACCAGCATCAAAACTTTTATAGATCACATCTGCAGAAGGTCCATAATACAATACATCAACATTGTTTGGGTCCATCTCTAAAAAATAGAGCTGACCCACTATAGGAACATCAACAATGGTCCAACTCCTCCCCCCATTATTACTCCGATATAGATCACCGTCAAAAGATCGAGCTGTTGTAGCAAACATGGTGTCTAGTGTACCAGGTAAGAATCCGACTCTACGTACTGTGGTTTCACTGTTCAAATTAATGCCCGAGTCACTCCAAATATATTCATAACCTTCATCGGTCTGAATTGCCTTGAGTATACCGGGATTGTTGCCTAAGCCGGGTCCACACGCAATGAAAAATATATTTGGTAAGGTCGGGTGAAATGTGATATCAATAGGGGTAATACCGAAAATTAGCGTGTCAAATGATTCTCCTCCATCGTAACTCTTGAAGACCCCTCCAAACATTCCTGCAATGAGCATTACATTCGACGAATCTGGATGGTACTCTATATCAACTGCAGTAGGGACATTTAGAGATTGCCAAGTTTGGCTGAAACTAGTTGCCCAGATCAACATTGCTAAAACGAGTAATCTTTTCAATGTCGTCCCTCCATCTCTCCAATGCTCCGTCAAACAATTATGAGGTATTTATTAAACGTTGAAGTATTTGATGTGTCGCTCAATATTGTCTGGTTTCATATTGCATAAGATAATCATCTGTCAGCTTTCCTCAAGCTCTTGAATCCAAATCTGGGATTTTTTCATCGCAAGTATATTCATGGGCACCTACTTGAGTCAATGGTAATCCAGAATCTAAAACAGTAATTTTTGTATTTGAATCCCCCGTTTCATACGTCCAGGCCTCAGGGGCATCAATGTCAGCATCATACAATCCACTGGGAGGGTCCTGGTTAACATTATCCAATGCCCACTGATGTTTAAATGGATCACCAACGGGTAAAATTTCGTTACATTAAGGATCGTTGGGATGATTCACTTGGTTTAAAGAGCCCACCTGGTTTGGCTCTGCATACTTGATGTCATTATGATTATTCAACGAGTCAAGGACGTTAGTAAATACCTCCTTCGTGTTCAGCTTAATAGAATAAAAAAACGCTGTCGCTATCACTCCATGTCACACTTGCTCCAAGGTGTGAGAGAGTCCCTTGGATGTCTGAAAGATCGCTGAACTGAGTTGCCCCCTCCCATATAGTCCAATCTTCACCATGGTTTTCACTCGTGTGTATCAGTCCGCCGTCAACTCCTAAGAATAGCCTGTTTGACTCAGCAGGATGCGTTGTAAGAAAACTTGGGTATTGTGAAAATCCGAACATCGTCTCTTCCCATGAGACGCCGAAGTCCATACTCTTATGGATGGCGTGTGTACCTGAGGGGGCAATAATTATGCCCCCGTCACTG
>JAJRSW010000052.1 GCA_024278595.1 Fidelibacterota bacterium
CCGAAGAATGGATGACTGGAAAAATGTATCTGGATGTAGACCTGTTGAATGAATCGGAAGAGAATCAGGAGAAAATACCTGAAAAGATACTGGAAACCGTAGAGGCTTAAATCCTTTTTACAGAACTTTTAGGACTTGACCGTCACGAAGACAAAGTTTTAAAAAATATATGCTTATCAAAAATCATCCCTCACAGATGCAAATAATTCTGTTTAAAATGACCTTGTTCATAACTTTAATAATCTTTGTGGCTTCGTGGCAATAATTCATGAATAATGCAGGTTAGAAGACTAAAGAAAACAAATATGCAGTTACGGTTGGAAAACTAAGGGAGTATCCGGCTGAGTTTTTTGTTGAATTGCCTCCAGGCCGTCCTAATTTGAAAATTAGTGAATGAGTCCCTATTAAAAGGTAGATCTGCATAAATGCTAGAAATGATCATGTTGGGAAGTGGGAGCAGGGGCAATGCCTGTCTGGTGAAGAATGAGGATACCATGATCCTCATTGATGCCGGTTTTAGTGGCGCTGAAATTCGCAGACGGATGCAGTTGGAAAATCTGGAGCCAGATGATCTGGAAGCCTGTCTCATTACCCACGAGCATGGGGATCATATCAGAGGTGCCAGCATTCTCTCCAAGCGGCATAAAGTGCACTTGCTTATGCATCCAGCTACCAGACAGGCCAGCCGTAAGAAATTCAACGGTTCAGAAAGAATGAAACACTTTGAGATGAAGGAGGTTCTGGAGTTGGGATCACTAAGAGTAACCAGCGTGCCGACCCTCCATGACTCAGCCTCTTCAACAGGATTTCTGATTGAAAGTGGTGACGCCAGCCTGGGTTATCTCACCGATCTTGGGGCAGTCACCGAAGATAATTTTTTAATGCTGCGCAATGTGGATTTTCTGGTGATGGAGGCCAACCACGATCGGGATATGCTCTGGAATGGTCCTTATCCACCACATCTGAAAGCCCGGGTAGATAGTCGCGTAGGTCATCTTTCCAATACTGACAGTGCTGAGTTTATTGCCTTGTTGGCTGAGCTTGGTAAACTCAATGGCGTGATGCTGGCCCATTTGAGTGAAAAAAATAATGATTCTGAACTGGCTCTTGCCACCGTCCGAAAACGACTGAAGCGAAAGATTCAAATATTTGTGGCTGGTCAGGACCAGCCATCCAAACCAATAGAAGTGGAGCAAAAATGAAAAGCACAATTTTCCTTAAAACCGTTCTCATATTAATCATACTGGCCGTTATGATCAGGTGTAGCAAAGAGACGCAAGCACCGGCAGATGAATACATCAAGATGGAAACATCCCTGGGTACGATCATCATCGACTTGTTTGAAGCCGAGACTCCTCTGCATGCGGCTAATTATAAAAAACTTGCTGAAGAGGGTGCGCTGGAAGGCATCTATTTTCATCGGGTAATTCCTGGGTTTGTGGTCCAGGGTGGTGATCCGCTAACCCGGGACAATGATGCTCGAGCTGATGATGGAACTGGCGGGATCGGTGAAAGAATTCCAGCTGAGATCGGTCAGCCCCACCTGCGGGGTGCTTTGGGTGCTGCCCGGGACAACAACCCGCAGAAAAAATCCAACGGCAGTCAATTTTACTTTTGTTTGGCTCGCTTAGCCCAATTGGATGATAATTATACCGTTTTTGGAAAAGTCGTGGAAGGCATGGATGTGGTGGATCAAATCGCTACCCTGGAACGTGACCCCCGGGACAATCCACTGGAATCAGTGACCATCGTAAAAACAAGTATGGTATCCGCTGAAGACTATCAGAACTAGCATATGCCCCAACTACGCTTTGGCTTAGCTTTAGGGGGCGGTGGAGCCCGTGGCTTTGCTCACCTGGGTATTCTTCAACGTCTTGAAGAAATTGGTATTCGTCCGGATATCATCACGGGTGCCAGTATGGGTGCGCTGGTGGCGGCTACCTACATCAAGTCTGGTACTGCAGCTCTGGCGCTTCAGGAACTTAACTCGTTGATCGAGAGTGAGGCGTTTAAAAAACTGGGGATGCATCTGATCAATGTTACCGGTCGTGGTGGTGAATCTTTCTGGCATCAGGTATCTTCGGCAATTCAGGATCGAATTATAATCAATTTAGCACATTCAAAACCAGGATTGGTTCGGGAAGATCGCATGGCAGAAGTAATGGAGCTCATAATCACAGAAGATATCTGGTCTCAGGCAGATCAGATGCTGGGAATTGTTGCTACCGATCTGTATAGCGGTGAGGATGTATATTTCACGGAAGGTCCTCTTTTACCAGCTGTTACGGCCTCCATGGCCATTCCCGGGTTTTTGCCACCGGTTCAGCATGACGGTCGAACCCTGGTGGACGGTGGAGTGTCCCAGCAAGTTCCGATTCGCTTGGCTCGGAAAATGGGAGCAGATTTTGTTTTAGCAGTGGATGTGGGTCAGGATGTAAGACCCATTGCCCCAATGGATAATGCCATGGCCATTGCGAGCCAGAGTGAGAATATTCGATCGTGTCACTATCGCGACATGTTAAACCGGGAGGCGGATGTACTTTTACTGCCAGAGATGCCTGGTGTACATTGGTCAGCTTACGATCAAAGAGACACTTTCATAGAGCTGGGCATCCAGGCTTTTGATACACAACAAGTAACTTTAGAAAAAGCCTGGTATCAAACTAAACACCCGCTATTGGGTCGCCTGAAAGGTCTCTTTTAAAAATGGCCCGCAAAATTGAACGGATAAGGATCGACTAAACCATGCACCAACTATTAAAATTTATGCTCATCACCCTATTAGTGTTCGCATCATTAGGACTACTAGGTCAACCGGCTCATGATGATATCCTGACAGTTGAATTGTTTGCCAACCAGGCTGGTGTCGCCGCCGGTGGTGATCTTGACCTGGCACTTGTAGTGGATATAAGCCATCCCTGGCACGTATATGCACCCCTGGGCAATGATGATTTCACCATCCCCATTTCACCGGAGATATTTGTTGAGGGGCAGGCTTTTGTGGTGAAGGATTGGCAATTTCCGGAGGCAGAGAAAATAGCTGTTGCCGGTATTAAGGAGCCTGCTGCCGTTTACGGTGACCGATTGATCATGAGGACCACACTCACTGTCGATGAGTCTGCCACAGAGAACCTGCAGATCAGGGGTGAAGTATATTACCAGGCCTGTGATGATGCCCAGTGTCTGATCCCTGCCACAGTTGATTTTAGCCTTATGGTTCCCATTACCGCAAACACCGGTGCTGCCCAGGCTATCAATAGTGAGTTCTTTAGCACATTCCAAGCTGAATCCTCAGCTGAAACTGTCCTGTCGGATGACCAGGAGGATGATGATATTTCCGGTCTGGTGGATGAATACGGGATGATCCTGACCTTTGCGATCATATTTTTTGGTGGTCTGGCCTTAAACCTAACTCCCTGCGTTTACCCCTTGATCCCCATCACCATCAGCTTTTTTGGTGGGACAGGTGCAAGCAAGGGACGGACCTTTTGGATGGCTCTGGCCTATGTCCTGGGAATTGCAGTCACCTATTCTGTTCTAGGGGTGGTCGCCGCCCTGGGGGGGGGGCTCTTTGGGGCACTGCTGACCAACCCCATCGTCCTGATTGGAATTGCGGCCATTCTGGTTGGATTATCATTATCAATGTTTGGCGTCTACGAATTCAGGCTTCCAACTGGATTAATGACTGCTGCCAGTCAGTCCAAGGCTGGTATTTTTGGTTCCTTTTTTATGGGTTTGACTCTGGGGATCGTAGCGGCTCCTTGTGTCGGACCTTTTGTGATCGGCCTGCTCACCTATGTTGCGGCTCAACAAAGTGTTGTTCTGGGTTTCAGCATGTTCTTTACCCTGGCCATGGGACTCGGTTTACCCTATCTGTTTCTGGCCATGTATTCCAGTAAGCTTTCATCTCTACCGCGTTCCGGCACCTGGATGATCGGCGTTCGGGTGATCTTTGGTTTTGTGTTGATTGCCATGGCCATTTATTTCATTATGCCTTTGCTTGGCTCGATCGGTAACAGCGTGATGGCCATATTTCTCATCGGAGCGGGTAGTTATCTCATTTTGTTTGACAATAGTGGTGAGGGTAATCCATGGTTCAATCGGATCAAACAGTCCATCGCCATCCTATTGATAATCCTTGGAACCTGGATGGGTATCCCTGAATCTTCGACTCAGGGCACCGGGATCGAATGGGCTCATCCCACCACTCAGGTGGCGCTGGATGAAATGCTGGCAGGACCAAAACCAGTAATGATCGATGTGTATGCAGATTGGTGTATTCCCTGTAAGGAGATGGACAAATTTACCTTCCCAGATGCTGAAGTTGTTAGTTTGTCCAGGCAATTTACGGCGATCAAAATCGATATGACCAAGCAAAATGGCGCCTTTGAAAAGGCCTTGCTGGAACGGTTCTCCATTAAAGGCGTACCGACCTATATCTTTTTTAAGAATGGAGTAGAGATAGCATCGTTACGATCCACCGGATTTGAAAATGCAGAAGCATTTCTTAAGAGAATGAAGGCCGCTCTTTAGGTGTTGCGAAAAGCTGCTAACAGCCCGCATGTGACCAGGCACAAAAATGTGATTCCAGCAAATATTTGTGCTTGGTGTAGCTTATGAGAGCATCTAGATTAATTGATCAACCAAGAGATGGACATGGCAATATCTAGACACCATTTTAGCATTTTTATATTAACACTTTTCAGTGCGCTTCTGGTGTTTGGTCAAGATCCGGAAGAGCGCCACCCTTATTGGGTCTTTTTCCATGATAAAGAATCAGCCAGTGAAGAGTATTTTGATCCTGATCAATTTGATTTTTCACACTTGAGCGAGAGAGCACTGGCGCGTCGGGCATTACGCGGAACCATCACCGGCCCGACTTATCGAGATATAAATATTCCCCAGGTCTACATTAATGAGATTTTAGGTCCTGATGTAGAAGTAAGGGTCACCAGTCGCTGGCTGAACGCAGTTTCCATTCTGGCAACTGATGGGTACATCTCAAGTCTTGAGAATAATGCCATCGTAAAAAAGACCAGACGAATCCACAAGATGTCAAAAAAAATGGTCAAACGTATCACCCGTGATGAAGCAGATTACTTTGATGATGAGGACTATGGCAATAGTTTTAATCAGATCGAACAGATCAATGCTATTGCTGCCCATGAAGCTGGATATACGGGGACAGATGTCTGGCTACTCATGCTTGATACAGGGTATTATACGGATCATGAGGCTTTTCAGGCCGAGCGTATCGTTGCTGAATATGATTTTATTCAATCTGACTCCGTAACCCAAAATCAGGCAGGTGATGTTGCTGGTCAGCATAACCATGGAACATTGACAGCGACCACAGCTGGAGGCTATGTTGATGGAACGCTTCGCGGCGTCGCTTATGAATGTAAATTCTTATTAGCCAAGACAGAAATACTGGATCAGGAGATCGAAGCCGAAGAAGATCATTATGTGGCTGCCCTGGAATGGGGTGAAGCCCTGGGCGCCGATGTAGTATCCAGTTCCCTGGGATATCTTGATTGGTATACTTACGCTGATATGGATGGCGAAACAGCTATCACCACCAATGCAATTGATTATGCCGTAAGTCTGGGCATGGTCTGCGTTACCGCCGCCGGCAATGAAGGCAATGCTGATTGGTATTACATCATTGCCCCGGCAGATGCTGATTCTGTGATCGCTGTAGGAGCGGTTGATGCTGCCAACAATATTGCCAGTTTCAGTTCACACGGCCCAACCTACGACCTGAGGATAAAACCGGAGGTCTTGGCCCAGGGGGTGGGGACCTTTGCCGCCTGGACCAGCTCACCGGATGCTTATATCACCGCCAATGGGACCAGCCTTTCGACACCGTTGGTGGCCGGGGCAGCCGTCTTGATGCTTGAAGCGCATCCCAACTGGACACCCATGATGGTGCGGGAAGCCATGATGATGACCGCTGATGGAAGTACTTCCCCGAATAATACCAGGGGTTTTGGGCTCATCGATGTCATGGCTGCCATTGACTATGATTTTGGGATTGTTCCCGGGGATGTTACTGAGGATGGTGTGCTCAATGTCAGTGATGCTGTGTTGTTGGTGGAATGGGTGCTGAATAATACAGAAATATCGGAGATCCAGTTTACGGTAGCTGATATAAATGATGACAATTATGTAAACATTTTGGATGTTGTCGTTTTGGTCGAGTGGATCCTTGCGTTATAAATTCTTTTACGCTATTGCTGAAAGCCTCCTTGTGAGGCTTTTTTTATTGCGGGTCGATCTGGAAGTGCTAATATGAATCCAATGGAACACTCTCAACTACCACCACTGATCATTGATGGACCTCCCTGGGAGAAGAAGCATGAGGTCGGCTTTTTTGTCGGTTTCATCGAGACCCTAAAAGCCTTCCTTTTTAAACCGGCAAACACCTTCAGTGTCATGCGACGTCTGGCCAGTGTAGGGGACGCTTTGGTGTACACTGTCGCAATACAAGTCTTCACCTTTTTGTGGATGTTTGCCATCAGTGATATCGATCCAGCGCTATTATTACCTCAGGATCCGGTACTCCGGGATATGCTCCAATTGCCGGAGAACTTTTCACAGATCATGGTTCTTTTATATCCGGTGTCAGTCATGCTGCTTCAGTTTATCGCCGCTTTTTCGTTCCATCTGGCCTTGAAATGGCGGGATCTCCAATCATATGATTTTACGCTGGTATTCAGGATCTTCGCCTATGCCAGCGGCACCGGGGCGATCCTGATCCTCATTCCAGTTCTTGGTGGGTTATTCTCATTTGCCATGACCATTTATCTAAGCTATGTAGGGCTTAGAACGATTTACGGATTAAATTCAATATCCTTTTTTGTTACTACGCTCCTGGCTATTCTGGTCACCATTGGTCTCTATATCGCTCTGGTTTTTGGTGTGACAATTCTGTTGATCCTACTCTCCTTTTTATTTTAACAGTCCCGGATTAATTGGCCAAGGACTCCTGACCACAGGGTTATTTGAAGGGGGCATCAGATTATTGATCCAGCTCGCCTGGATTTTCCGGGGAACCATCAAGCCCCCTCATCGTTTTAGTTTATACAGAAAGGGGTAGCTCCTGTTGACATCATTGACTGAAAAGACTAAATTGCCACTGCTTATGCCAGGGCAACCCAAAAGATTATTAGGCTTGATTGTTGGCACTTTATTGCTGCAATCCTGCTATACACTGCTTCATCCTCCAGAGACCTTGCCCCAGACTATGACCACAGTGGTAACCGAGCAAGCCATGGCCAGCTCATTGGGTGGCGCGGGAGTGTATGGTTGGGATCCTTACTGGGAACCTGCCTTGCCCTTCAGCAGCTACCATCGCGGCTATGGCGCCTCCTATTACAGCCCTTACAATTATTATGATTATCAGCATCCATATTATGCACCGGTATATGTGGTGAGTGAGAATACGGATCCGGCTCCCGCACGTGACTTTGGTCGCGATGATCTCCAGGGGGGCGGACGAAATCGGAATTTGAATAGTGCCACCGTGAGTTCCGGTACCAGTGGGGCAGGAAGCGGATCCAGCTCTTCAGGAGGGATGTCCACTGCAGCACCTGTCATCAGTCAACCACCGGTGGTAACACCCCAACCACCCGTCAGGATTCATCCCAGGGGTGCCCAGGAGGTCAGGGCCGGAAAAGCGAATCGGGAGACAAAGCCCATCCGGCAAAAATCGGTCAAACCACCCAAAAAAAATAGTGACAAAGGTGGTGCTGGTCAGGAGACCTCCAAAAAACGCCTTAGAACGCGAAAGTAGATCCCCATGAAATTCAGAATATTAATACTTTGTCTACTCCTGTGGGCACCGGCTCTTTTTGCTCAGAATTATTTGGATGTGCTCCGCCCTTTTCAAGGGATGTCTGGCAGGTCAGGAGCTGAAAGTGGTGTTGCCCCGGCGGCAATGTCCACGAGTAACGCTCTCTTGGGCAATCCTGCCTTGCTTAGCTATAGCGAAGATGCCTTTGTGGCAGCCGATCTCAGCTTTGATCAGGTGCAGGGCTCCAGTATTTTCAATTCCACTATTTGGGAGACCACATCTAATGGCGATATCAGTCTCAATAGTTTGACCTATATTAATCCTGTCCACGTTTACCGTGGTGCCTGGGTCTGGGGATTTAATCTGCAACCCGTCCATTCTTTTGGTCGGATCAACCAATTTGGTGATTTCGATCCAGACCAGAATTTTTACTACCAGTATACCCAACAGGAGACCGGCTCCCTGTATGCTTTTTCTGCAGGAACCTCAATTATGGCCAGCATGCATACCAGTGTCGGATTTGCCATCAGCTATCTGGCCGGTGAGAATTCCTATAGCAAAGTATATGAAGAGACCGATCCCCAGGATAGCTACACTTTTGACAGATTTGTAGACAGTCTGCATTTTGCGCCGCAATACCGGGGGTTCGGAGCGCGGTTGGGGGTTCTAAGCGCCCTTTCCGAGGATCTTAATCTAGGCCTGTCAGTCGAATTCCCGTCCCGGATATCGGTAACAGAGTCGGCAGGTAGAGATTCCATCGAATGGTTTGATAATGGCCTGAAAGAGATTATTGCCCATGAGAATTGGACTGCGCTTGAATATGCTGTATGGGGCCCCTGGCGCTTGGGTGTGGGCTTGGGGTTTACCAGCAGTCCACTGGAAGCAAGCGTCAATTACAAATTTCATAGTTATCGCACGAGTTCGCTGTCTGGAAATCTAACTGCTCCTAACGGTGGCGGATCCCTGGAAGCCCTCATTGACCAACAGATCAATGATAATGTCAGGAATGTGCACGAATTCTCAGCATCATTGCTATGGTCCATGGCACCCTTGAACCTGTCCTTTGGGGCGGCCCTCATGAAGAACCCCCTCAACTATCGAATTGAAAATAATCTGCGCCTGGACGTAGGGGTTGGTTACCAGTTGACCTCCGGACTTGGGTTTACGGTCGCTCTGAGAAACGAACAGTGGCAGAGTGATTTGAATCATACGCTGGACAGTGGAGTGCTGCGGTCGGTTGCCATTGACAATAACTTTTCTAAATTCCAGTTTGGAATTAAGTACATCCTATAACTTAAAAAACATGGAATTTTGAGATGAAGAAAATGATGGCGCTGGGGCTTCTAACTTTTCTGGGATTTGTTTACGGGCAGTATGCCTGGGATACAGGTGCAATCAATTTCAATTATGGTTCGCCCTTCCCAAATCAGAGCGTCGCCTACACCGGGAGTCTTTTATCAAGTCAGATCCCGGCTCAAGGTGCCGGTGGCTTTGAGATCAGTCAGGCTGACACCAATATCCTTTCACTTCTGGCTTACGATATTCACGTCACGGATGGTGATACCCTAGCTGATATTTTTGCAATCATTATTCAGGACTCCGCTGAAATTGCTCCGGGCTACTATGTTGTTGGTGTTAGCGATGAATCCATTAAAGGATTTATCTGGCTCCAGGATGTTGACCCTGCATTGGTTGCCGGTTTGATTGACACATCATTTAATCTGGATTCACTTAGTGCCTTCAACCCCTTCATCTCTCTCACAGGGCAAATTGAAATTACGGAAATTGATGAAAATATGGTCACTGGTAATTTTGCTGGTACCATGATCAATACCAGCATGGATTTTATGGTTGTAGCTGATGGACTATTTTCGGTTTCCAATACACTACCTGATCTTAGCTATGACCAGGGCCAGCTCACGATTTTAGCGGATACCTACATACTTGAGATCGAAGGAGAGCTTAACCCGCTTCAAAATGACCAGGGAGTGGGTGGGGTAAATACCCAACAGGGTGATACTTTGACAACTACAATTTTTGCCTATACACCAAATGATACCGCTGATTCACTCTCGATCTATGGCGTGATTTTCAGGGCCCTTGCCGAGAATTTTCCTGAACCGGGGGAGCAATTGAACTTTGAAATTGGTAGTCCAATAGCTGAATTGCCCATGGCGTTACCTTTTTTCCTGGAAAATGCCTCTCTGGAACAGTTCGTCGAATTACTCGCAACAAATGGTTTACCTGAGTTTGAAGATACTCAGAGCCTATATTTACCGATGGGCACTAATCTGCCGGCAGTGTTTGTTGTCAACACTGACAGCAGTGCTTTTGCAAGTTTCACTGGTGTCCTCATGGCTAACTCAGATGGCTCCACACTCGTGCTCTCAGAAGACTGGTCACTTAGTAACTCGTCCATAACCAGTATTGATCAACCACCGGTCCAGCAACCTGCGGAACAAGCGCTGGTGGGGAACGCTTTTCCAAATCCCTTTAATAGTAGCACCATCATTCCATTTACTCTCACTGAGGGTGCTCAGCTCGATTTGGTTGTTTATAATCTACTCGGCCAGGAGCTTGTCTCGTTGGGTATGGGTGTATTTCCAAGCGGATCGCATAACTATCCAATCAATCTGGGGCAGTTTGGCCTACCAGGCGGGATTTACTATTTCAGGTTGAATTCCGAAGCTCAGCTCTTAGGGCACGGTTCATTTGTCTATCTTAAATAAGGGTTTTCTCCGATAAGCGTACCTGGTGTCGTGCGGAGGTGGAATCAAAGGAACAACCGGCTTCGCATAGCTCCACCCGCGATAGTGGCAGAGGAAGCTCGACCCTTCGGTCTCTGGGGGGAGGCTAAATTCAGACTTTCGAACCCCAAACCCCCAAACTCAAGCGTGGTAAAAGAACTTTTTTCCCACATGCTGTAAATTATCTGTCATGTGTACGATAGGTGGTTAGGATTATTTATGATAAACGTTATCATCAACGTAATTAATTATCCTCAGGGCTTCCTTTGGCATGATATTTATATAAGTTGTGATGATGTTTTACGAACAACTCTCACGATCAAATCCAGGCACCATATACAGGAGAAATAAATGAACCGCAAGATGGTAACCATCGATGGGAATGAAGCAGCCGCTTACATTGCCCACAAAACCAATGAGATCTGTGCTATATACCCCATCACCCCATCCTCGAACATGGGTGAGCACGCTGATGCATTTTCGGCCCAGGGGCGGAGAAATATCTGGGGTACAATTCCCACTGTCGAAGCCATGCAAAGTGAGGGTGGCGCAGCCGGTGCCGTTCATGGTGCCCTGCAGACCGGTGCCCTGACCACTACCTTTACAGCATCTCAGGGCTTGCTGCTGATGATCCCAAATATGTATAAAATTGCTGGCGAGTTGACCGCAACAGTATTTCATGTATCTGCTCGCTCGCTGGCGGCCCAGGCACTTTCCATTTTTGGGGATCACTCCGATGTCATGGCCACCCGGGCCACTGGCTGGGCCATGTTGTCTGCCAATTCGGTCCAGGAAGTGATGGATATGGCTCTGATCGCTCAATCATCCACCCTCCAGACCCGCATACCTTTTATCCACTTTTTTGATGGATTTAGAACCTCCCATGAGGTGCTAAAGATCGAACAGCTCAACGATGATGATATCAAGGGCATGATCGATGATGAATGGGTGATTGCTCATCGTAAACGCGGGATGAACCCCAATGATCCAGTCCTCCGTGGGACCGCTCAAAACCCGGATGTTTATTTCCAGGGTCGTGAAACGGTTAACCCCTTTTATGAAGCGACGCCTGAAATCGTTCAGAAGACCATGGATCGTTTTGCCAGAATTGCTGGTCGCAGCTATCACCTGTTTGACTACTATGGTGCTGAGGATGCTGAGCGGGTGATCGTCATCATGGGCTCCGGTGCCGAAGCCGTTGAAGAAACTGTGGATCATATGCTGGCTGCAGGGGAGCGGGTCGGCTTGGTCAAGATCAGACTGTTCAGACCATTTTCCATCAAACACTTCATTAATGCTTTACCGGCATCTGTCAAAAAGATCGCTGTTCTGGATCGGACCAAAGAACCGGGTGGGGCGGGCGAACCCATGTATCAGGATGTGATCACGGCTTTTGCTGAAGCCAAAAGTGAAGCTTATTACCAGTTTGATGAAATGCCGCTCATCGTGGGTGGTCGCTATGGTCTTTCCTCCAAGGAATTTACCCCGGCCATGATCAAAGGGATCTATGATGAACTCATCAAAGATAAGCCAAAAAATCACTTTACCATCGGTATCAGAGATGATGTCTCTTTTACCTCACTGGATTTCGATCCTGAATATCACACATCCAAACCGGGCAATTTCCGAGGTCTTTTCTATGGTCTGGGGTCAGATGGTACTGTGGGTGCCAACAAGAACTCCATCAAGATCATTGGTGAGGGGACTGACAACTATGCCCAGGGATATTTTGTTTATGATTCCAAAAAATCCGGTAGCACCACCACTTCTCACTTAAGATTTGGCAAAGAGAAAATTCGAGCTACCTATCTTATCGACAAAGCCAGTTTTATTGCCTGCCACCAGTATGAGCTTCTGGATCAATTCGACATCCTGAGCAATGCCGAGGAAGGGGCAACCTTCCTGTTGACCAGTCACCTGAACAAGGATGAGATCTGGGGTGCCCTGCCACGTCACTACCAAAAGCAGATCGTTGATAAAAAAATCAAGTTCTATGTGATTGATGCCGTAACTGTTGCCAAAGAAACTGGCATGGGATCCCGTATCAATACGATCATGCAGACTTGTTTCTTTGCCATCTCAGGTATCTTTCCAAAAGATGAAGCCATCGCCAAGATCAAAGAAGCCATTAAAAAGACTTATGGCAATAAGGGTGACGTCGTTGTGGAAAAGAACTACAACGCTGTGGATCAATCCGTATCTAACCTGTTTCAGGTCGATGTTCCTAATACCCTTAACGGTAGCGATGTCCGTCGCTTGATCGTTCCGGAAGCTGCTCCTGATTTTGTTCAGCAGGTAACGGCTGAGATCATCGCCGGGCGGGGAGACGCGCTGCCCGTGAGTGCCATGCCCATTGATGGAACCTGGCCTACCGCTACCACCCAGTGGGAAAAACGGAATATCGCTCTGGAAGTACCCGTGTGGGAACCGGATATCTGTATCCAATGTAATAAGTGTGCCCTGGTCTGCCCTCATGCGGCGATCCGACCCAAAATTACCACTCCGGATGCTTTTGATAATGCACCTGAAACCATCAAGCACATCGGTGCCAAAGGTCGTGAATGGGAAGCTGACTCACAGTACATTTTACAGGTTGCTGTTGAAGATTGCACTGGTTGCAACCTCTGTGTTGAGGCCTGTCCGGCTCGGGATAAAACCAATCTCAGTCGCAAGGCGATCAACATGGCTGACCAACGACCCCTGCGTGATTCTGAGCGCATCAACTGGGACTTCTTTACCGATCTTCCTGAGGTGGATCGCGGGAATGTGAAAGCGGGCAGTGTCAAAGGTTCTCAATTATTACAGCCGCTATTTGAGTTCTCAGGCGCCTGTGTTGGCTGCGGTGAAACTCCCTATGTGAAACTTGCATCCCAGTTATTTGGGGATCGGATGGTCATTGCTAATGCCACGGGCTGTTCTTCCATCTATGGTGGCAATTTACCCACCACACCCTGGGCCAAAAATAATGCTGGTCGCGGACCGACCTGGAACAACTCGCTGTTTGAGGACAATGCTTAATTTGGTTTGGGTTACCGACTGACTATCGACAAGCACCGTGAACATGCTATCGAACTAATGGAACTCCTCCAGGATGAGATTGGTTCTGAACTGGTTACTGCCATCACCAGTGCTTCTCAAGCTAACGAACCGGAGATATTTGAACAACGGGCTCGCGTAAAGGAGATGACGGATATTGTTGAGCGACTGGATACTCCGCTTGCCCGGCAACTCCTTTCAGTAGCCGATAATCTGGTGAAGAAGAGCGTCTGGATCATGGGTGGCGATGGCTGGGCCTACGACATTGGTTTTGGTGGCCTGGACCATGTTATAGCATCTGGAAAAGATGTAAATATTCTGGTTTTGGATACGGAAGTGTATTCCAATACTGGTGGACAGAAATCGAAGGCAACTCCCCTGGGAGCGGTGGCCAAGTTTGCCGCTGCCGGCAAACCATCACCCAAGAAAGATCTGGGGATGATCGCCATGAGCTACAAGAATGTTTATGTGGCATCTGTGGCCATGGGTTCCAATGATGGTCAGACTGTTCGGGCATTTATGGAGGCTGAGGCCTATCCGGGTCCGTCGATTATCATCGCCTATAGCCAATGTATCGCCCATGGTATTGATATGACGAAGGGGATGAATCAACAGAAATTAGCGGTTGAAAGTGCCTATTGGACGCTCTATCGCTACAATCCGCTCCTGGCTGCAGCAGGGAAGAATCCGCTCTTGCTGGATTCAAAACCACCTAAAACACATGTTCGGGAATACGCCATGAACGAAGCTCGCTTTACCATCCTGAAGCGTATCAATCCGAAGATGTCTGATCACTATCTTGAGGAGTCGGACCTGGCTGCCAAGGAAAAGTATGACTACTATGCCAAGTTGGCCGCTCTTTCATACGATAAAGCCTAAGTAAAGCTAATAAGGATATAGAATTATGCGTCTAAGTACAAAATATATGGGTTTGGAATTAAAGAATCCTCTCGTCCCTTCAGCTTCCCCGTTGACGGAAAAATTGGATAGTATTAAGATTCTGGAAGATAATGGAGCCTCTGCAGTAGTATTGTTCTCATTATTTGAAGAGCAGATCGAGCAGGAAGATGATACGCTGGATCATTTTATGGAATATGGGACTGATTCTTATGCCGAATCACTGAGCTTTTTTCCCCAAGCCCACGAATTCACCAATGGACCTCAAGAGTATCTTGAAAATGTTCGCAAGATCAAAGAAGGGGTTGATATTCCGGTAATTGCCAGCTTGAATGGTGCCACTCCTGGTGGGTGGATGGAATATGCCAAGAAACTGGAAGCTGCCGGTGCTGATGGTCTGGAATTGAATATCCACTACTTGCCAGTTGATTTTAATGAATCCAGTGCTGATGTTGAAAAACGCTATACGGATATCGTGAGCTGGGTAAAAAGCAATGTTTCTATTCCAGTAGCGGTCAAGATCGGATCCAGGTTTAGTTCCCTACCTGCAGTAGCCAAAGCGCTGGAAGGTGTCGGAGCTGATGCGCTGGTCATGTTCAATCGCTTTTATCATCCAGATATTGATCTGGAGAAACTGGAGACCAGACGCCAGATCCAGTTGAGCCATTCACGGGAGATCCGTTTGGCCATGCGCTGGATCTCCATCTTACGGGGGAATGTTAAACTGAACTTTGCTGCCAGTGGTGGTGTCCACAATGCTCATGATGTCTTAAAACTAATTATGTCTGGTGCTGATGTGACCATGCTGGCCTCCGCCCTCATGGCTCATGGTCCTGAGATCATCAAAACCATCGAGCAGGATCTCATCACCTGGATGGACGAGAATGAATATCAGAGTATTGCTCAAATGAAGGGGAGTATGAGTTTGATCCATTCACCCAGTCCTCAGACGCTGGTACGTGACAATTACATGCGGACCCTGTTGGAGTTCCAGGCGAATAACAAACTTTAAGAATTAATTTTGATAGAAACGGAATCCGGTTTGCCTGAGCCCACTTTTTATTGAGCAATACCAGTTTTAGGGTTAAAATGGCATGTTGGTCACAATCAGGATCACCGGCTCGAGCAAGTTTGGGAGTACTCGGAGCCCTTTAGTGAAGGATCGTCAAATGACAAACCCGGAAAATACCAAAGAACGTCAGGGCTATTGTCCGGTCTATGATATTGAATGCCCGGCTGGTTCTGAGGCTGTCACGGCCTGTGAGATGCGATTTGAAGCTGATTATAATCCTTTGACCAGCTTTCGTGATGCCGATATCGAACATTGTGCCATCTACCGTAAGGAGCAACTGGAGCAAGTGGAAACTGAAAAGAACAATTCATCCGAAAATGGGGAGTAATGTCATGAGTACTAGGGAAAAATCATCTGAATTCAAATCTGTTCAGGATGTATTAAAGCGCGCGATTCTACTTGAAATGAATGGCAAAGAATTCTTCAAGATGGCGGCCAAGACTGCCACCTCATCTGTTGCAAAAGAATTGTTTGAGCACATGGTCAAGGAAGAGGAACATCACTTGCATATCCTGCAACTAACCTTCAAACGCCATCTTGATGAGGGCAAGGTTATTTTACCCTCTGAGGAAGAATTACAATTTGGCTTTCAGGATCCCATCATTGACAAATCATTTCTCATGGAATTGCGGAATAGTGCTTTTGATTCTTCAGCCATTAGCATTGCACTGACTCTGGAAGAACGGGCCTTTAAGTTTTATCAGAAAGAAGAACAGGCTGCCACGGATCCTGAGATCAAGAAGCTCTTCACTTGGTTAACTGATTGGGAGATCGATCATCACCGGAAACTCATGGCCCTGGAAGAAGATTTTCGGGAAGAGGTCTGGAACGATTCGAATTTCTGGCCCATGTGACCTCAACCATTACCACATAATTATTTGATACCAGGTGCGGATTTTATTCCGCGCTTTTTGGTGAAACTAGTCGTCACAAAATCTTTAGGCAATCTGAGTGTTCCCATATTGTATCCGCAAAACCTAAACCCTATTTTCAGTGCTAATAGCATTGAGAGGCAACTATGAAACAATTCATGATCATTATATCAATATTCAGTCTGAGCCTGGCTCAGGAAGCCGAGCCAACCAATATCCCATGTAAACCTTTAGCTAAGATGGCAAGTCACTATGATCGACTGGCCAAATCTGCCTTAAGAACCGATGTTTGGGACTGGAATGTTCATTATTATGACTTGGCGTTTGATATTGATATTGATACTGAAATTATCCAAGGAGTGACAGTGGTGCATTTTACGTCGAACACCCCCGATCTTGAAAGTATTCAATTGGATCTCAATTCCGGCTTAACGGTTGATTCGGTTTTTCTGGATGGCGCCGTGTTTAATCATGCATCTGATATGCTTAGTGTCAGCTTGGCAGGAAGTTATGGGATCGGTGAGCCAGTGGCTGTAGGTATTGCCTACCATGGACATCCTGAAGAGAGTGGGTTTCAGGCGTTTGAATTTGGGACTCAATATAATGTTGTCGGTGGTATCCCCATGATCTCCACCCTGAGCGAACCCTATGGCGCCCGTACCTGGTGGCCCTGTAAGGATGTTCCCACAGATAAGGCGGATTCAGTCAGGATCAGCATCACGGTGGATGAAGGATTGACCGCTGTTTCCAACGGCTTGCTCACCTCTGAGGTATCCAATCTGGATGGCACCAAGACCTGGGTCTGGGAGCATAAATATCCAATAACGACCTATCTGGTTTCCTTGGCGATCACCGAATACGAATACTGGGAAGACACTTTTTATTTTACGAATGGTGACTCCATGCCCCTGGAATACTGGATGTATCCCAGTTATGCAACCAATACCAATATTGATCGCTGGAATCTCACTGCTAATATGGTTGGGATATTTAACGAAGTTTATGGTGATTATCCATTCGCAGAAGAGAAGTATGGCATGGCCCAGTTTGGCTGGGGAGGTGCCATGGAGCATCAGACCTGCTCCAGCATGGGATCCTCAGGGGAAAACACCATTGCCCATGAACTGGCTCACCAATGGTGGGGCGATCTGGTGACCTGTAGTAATTTCCACCATATCTGGATCAATGAAGGCTTTGCGACCTATTCAGAAGCCCTCTACTGGGGTGAGAAGAATGGTGAATATGCATATCATGAGCACATGGCTTCTAAGGACAACAATTACACCGGATCGATCTACCGTTCTGATACAACTAATGTATGGTCTATCTTTAATTACATTGTCTATGGTAAGGGAGCCTGGACCCTGCACATGTTGAGACACGTGATCGGTGATGAGAATTTTTTCGAGACTCTGGCGGAATATCGGGATATCTACCAGTTCAGTCATGCCTCTACTGAAGATTTTCAGAGTGTGGCTGAGGCTGTTTGGGGCCAGGATCTGGAATGGTTTTTTGATCAATGGATATACGGTTCAGGCAAACCCTGGTATGACTGGTGGTGGAGTGCCGCCCCGGTGGATGAGTTCGGGAATTCAGAGATCACGGTTCATGTTTCCCAAACTCAGTCTAGTTTTCAGCCGACCTTCAAAATGCCCATCGACCTTAATTTTACAGGGTTAGGGCAGGATACTACGGTTGTGATCTGGGATTCATTACGATCTCAACAGTTTACTTTTGAACTTGGTTTTGAACCCACTAACCTGCTGTTTGATCCAACTGTCTGGATCCATAAAAGTGCTGAACAGGTTGCCGGTATTGATGAGCGAGGGCTGCAACCAGGAGAGTTTCAACTGCTGGATGCCTTTCCGAATCCTTTTAATGCTGAGATCAGTATTCCCTATATCGTCAATTCAACATTTACGGGGGAACTTAAAATTTTTGATCTAAGAGGATCTGAGATCTATGCTCAGAAAATAGCTCATTCAGCCTCAGGACAATACCAGCTACGCTGGAACGGACAGAGTGATGCAGGTTATACCCAGACATCCGGGATCTATATTGCCCGCATTCATTCCTTTGAAGGTGGTAGCGTTTCTCAAAAGATATCCCTGCTTAAATAACCCTTCGATGAACTCAGGGACCACCCTTCGATGAACTCAGGGACCACCCTTTGACAGGCTCAGGGACCACCCTTTGACAGGCTCAGGGACCACCCTTCGACAGGCTCAGGGACCACCCTTCGACAGGCTCAGGGAACCACCCTTCGTAATGTGTCCTGGGCTAGTGGACTGGCTATTGAGCTTGTCTGCCTGGTGGTTGCTCAAAGTGATCAAAAGGATCATTTCCGCCCCAGCCCGCTTTGCATGCTGTAAAATAGTGGTTTGGCAACATATTTGCCTTTAAGACGCTGAATTGGGAGGAGCCCCAATAATGACGTTAGGAAGGCATGAAAGAAGATAGAAAAACAGGGTATTTAGCTTTGATCGTTGGCGCTATCTCCATGGCAGAAGCGTGGCTTAACATCATAAACGGCCGAGCTGACCTTGTTGAGATCTTTTTTTTGGGTCTCGGTCTGGTTGCCAGCCTGGCTGGTATTGGTCTAATACTGCAGATTCACAAGACTCCGGCACAAGATTAATCCATGGATCACAAACTGACCAGCTTCCAATATTATCCGGTCAATCCTAAACTTAATCTGGGATTTCTCGCTATTAAGAGTAATATTCTCACAAATAGTATTTTGCTGAGAATGTCACCCCGAAGTGGGAATAAACACTGGTCGTTAAACAAGGAGTAATAGTGTGATTCGGTTAACAAAAGCTGTAGAATATGGTCTGAGGGCTATCCGGTATCTGGTTGAGAGTGGTGAAGAAGCCCGCATCAGCATTGGTGATATATCCCTTCATAAAAAGATTCCTGAACCCTTTTTAAGAAAATTATTCAAACCGCTGGTGCAACAAGGTATCATTAACAGTACCCGCGGTGTCTCTGGTGGCGTGCGCCTCGCCCGTAAACCGAGCGATATCACAGTTCTGGAAGTAGTCGAAGCTCTGGAAGGACCCCTGGCTTTAAATGAATGTCTTTTAGAGGATGTCAGCTGTGAATTCCTCGATGAATGTGGTATGCATGATGTCTGGGAAGAAGCACAGGCTGCCATGGCAAAAGTCCTGAGGTCGAAAAATCTCACTGATCTGACCAAGTAATCCTGACAACCAAATATAGTAGATTTTTAAAGAGGGAAATATGACAAACGAAACGTCAACATTGCAATCCACCACAGGTTTATTTCCAAGGTGGGAAAAGATCAAGGACATGACAGATCAATTGATCGATATGATGCTCAACTTGAGGCAAAGTGGACATCCTGGCGGTTCACGATCCAAAGTACATATGCTGGTATCCTTGTTTTTGGGTGGCGCGATGCGCTGGGATATCAGAAACCCACAAAAAAGATTTGGCGACAAATTCATCCTTTCTGCTGGTCATGTGGTACCTGGTATGTATGCATTACTGGCTGTGTTCAATGAGTCATTGAGGCGCAAATATACGCAGACTGGCGATGAACGTTATAAATTGGCTGCTGCTGACCGCGTACTGACCTGGGAGGATCTCCTAACCTTGAGAAACAAGGGCGGTTTACCTGGACATGCTGAAATGGCTGGCAAAACGAATATTTTTAAGGCCAACACTGGTCCCTCCGGTCATGGTATGCCTGTCGCTGTCGGTGAAGCGATGGCACTCAAATACGCCGGCGCAGGGGAAGTGCGGGTGTTTGCGGTTGAGGGTGAAGGCGGATTGACTCCAGGAGCAACGCATGAATCTCTAAATTCAGCCTATGGCTTAGGTCTTGGAAATCTGCACTTCCTGGTTGATTGGAATGATTTCGGCATCGATGATCGTCCCTTCTCATCGGTTGTCAATGGAACACCTGAAGATTGGTTCGCCCCGCATGGCTGGCGGGTATATGGTACCGAAAATGGCTCGGAATGGGCTGGGACTTTTAGCGCTCTTATGGATATGGTTTCCGCCGGAAATACTGACGGAACGCCGTCCATGGCCTGGTTCAAGACTCGCAAAGGACGCGGCTATGGGGTCTACGACAATAAATCTCATGGGGCGGCCCACAAATTCAATAATGCTACCTACTGGGAAACAAAAAAAGAGTTTATGGATAAATATGGGATCCGGTTCGAAGGCTATAATGAAGCAGGTCCAGAAGCAAAATTAGAGCGGGTTGAACAAGCTCGTACCAACATGGAACGGGTCTTTCAGGTGTTTGATCAGGATCCAGGATTGGTGGATTATCTCGCTGATCGACTGGTTGAATTGGGTGAGGCAGTGCCTGAAGATGATGAAAAAGTCTGGGTGGACACCAGTAAAAACCCACTAAATGATCCAACACTGACAGATATCCAGGGCTTGCCTGATGAACTTTTTGTTAAGCCAGGGGAACTTGCTCCCAACCGTGGAGGCCTGGCCAAATACGCGGCCTGGTTAAATGGTTATGTCAGCAAGAATTATGGTCGACCGCTGTTCCTGGCCATGTCTGCTGATCTGGCGGACTCGACTAATATTTCCGGGTTTGGGAAGCCCTCCGGTGATTTTGAGGGCTATGGCTTCTACGACCGAAATGGGAATACCAGAGGTGTCATGTTGCCCCAGGCCATTACTGAATTTGCCAACGCCGGTATCTGTACCGGAATTGCCGCCACCAACTTTGCTAGCGATCCTGAAGCAGAATTCAACGGTTTTTTTGCGGCCTGCTCAACCTACGGCTCCTTCTCATATCTGAAATATGGTCCCTTCCGCATCTTTAGTCAGATGGCTCAGGATGCTGATGTGAAATTGGGTAAAGTGCTTTGGATCGCCGGTCATTCCGGACCAGAGACCGCTGAAGATTCCCGAACCCACTTTGGGATCTATTCACCAGCGGTTACTCAACTTTTCCCCAAGGGAAAAGTAATAAATCTGTATCCCTGGGAGCATAATGAAGTGGCCCCCATGATGACCGCGGCCCTGGCGACTGATGTGGCTATCATTGCTTTGCATCTCACCCGTCCAGGCGTCACCATTCCAGACAGGAAGAAATTGGGGATGGCGTCACACCTGGATGCAGCCAAGGGTGCCTATCTGATCAGGGATTATAAAATTGGCCTGCCCAAAATGGGAACGATCTTTGTCCAGGGCACAGCCACAACTGCAAATGTGATCAAGCTCCTGCCGGAGTTAAATAATAGGGGTCTGAATGTGAAGCTGGTGGCAGCGGTCAGTCCTCAGTTATTCGCCAGGCAATCTGAGGCTTATCAGCAGGATACCGTCAGTGAGGCGGATTGGCTGAACTCCACTTTTATAACCAATGCTTCAGCAGTTGCCATGCAGGATTGGACAGGTAATCGCCTCTCAATTGAATACGCCATGACCGCTGACTGGGACAACAACTGGCGTTCAGGGGGCTCTTTGGATGAAGTCATCGAGGAAGCCCATCTTTCTGAGCGTTGGCTGCTGGAAGGCATCGAGCGTTTTGTAAATGACCGTGAAACACGCATGAAACATCTTGGGATGAGTTAAGCTCCCGTCCGAAAACAAATATAGAGGGAACGTATGAGAAAGTTTGCAAGTCGTTATGACCGTCTCGGAACAGAGACAGCCTTTGCTGTGGGTGCTGATGCAGCCGCCTGGGCCGCCAAAGATAACCATGTGTATCCATTCCATCTTGGGGATATGAATATTGCTACTCCGGAATATATCCTGGATGCTGCACTACAGGCAGCCCGGGATGGCAAGACCGGTTATGCACCCGGTCCTGGTATATTGCCGCTGCGGGAGGCTCTGGCGGTGGATATCGGGATGGCGCGCGGGTTGAATTTGAGCGCTGAAAATATTTCAGTCCAACCCGGTGGCAAACCTGTGATTGGAAAATTCTTGGCGACGCTCCTGGAAGAAGGTGCTGAAGCTCTTTATCCCAACCCTGGATATCCTATATATGAATCTCAGATCGAGTATCTGGGAGGTAAGGCGCTACCCTACGGTTATGTAGCTACCGAAAGTGGGTTTGAGATCAACAGAGCTGAAATCGAGAGTCAGATCACGGAAAACACCAGCATTCTTATCTACAATAATTACCAGAACCCCATTGGTGCTGAATCGACTGAAGCAGAGATGCGCTGGCTGGCAGACCTGGCTTTGAAACATGATCTCTGGGTGTTGTCCGATGAAGCTTATTTCGAAGTTCGTTACAGCGGTCGCAGTAAAAGTATTGCCTCGCTGCCGGACATGGCTGAAAGAACGGTCATTCTCTACACTTTTTCAAAAAAATTCGCCATGACGGGCTGGCGGTTGGGCTGTGCAGCCGGTCCCAAAGATGTCATCGAAGCTATCTCAAAATTCAATACCAATCAGGAGTCCTGTTCGAATCATTTTGTCCAGGCCGCTGGCATCGCAGCCCTGAACGGTCCTGCTGAACCTCAGAACTCCATACTGGTTGAATTGAAATTGCGGCGTGATGCCCTGGTTCAGGCCTTGCTGGATATCGATGGTGTGAAGGTCTCCACACCGGAAACCACCTTTTATCTGTTCCCGGATGTCACCGATATCTTCAAGCGCAAGGGCTATTCAGACGCCACCAAATTCCGCCTGGATGCACTACATGAAACCGGTGTTTCATTCTGCTCCAGAGAACATTTTGGCCGGCCTCTGCCAGGTGAGGATAAAGTGTTTATCCGCTTCGCCTATAGTGGTATCAATGTTGATCAGATCCAGGAAGGTCTGGCAGCATTAAAAATATTCTGGGAATAGCTGATATTCCAGATTTGGATACAGAATTTTTTTTAACATTTAATAACTGGATGGCATCCTGATAATGGGTGTCATCTTGATTTGGGGAAATCGGATATGATTACCAAAAAAGATGCCTTGCACTACCATAGTATGGGCAAACGAAAAGGGAAGATAGAGGTTGTTTCCACAAAACCTTTCGTGACCCAAAGAGACTTGAGCCTGGCCTATTCCCCAGGTGTTGCTTTCCCCTGTCTGGCCATCGAAGAAGATCCAGCTCTGGCCAATGAATACACAGCGCGTGGTAATCTGGTAGCTGTGATCTCGAATGGTACTGCGGTACTGGGGCTAGGGAACATCGGGGCCCTGGCCGGCAAGCCAGTTATGGAAGGCAAGGGGGTCCTTTTTAAACGGTTCGCCGATATTGATGTGTTCGATCTGGAGCTTGATACGGAAGATCCTGATAAATTCATCGAAGCGGTAAAATTGCTGGAGCCCACCTTTGGAGGCATCAACCTGGAGGACATCAAGTCACCTGAATGTTTCTATATTGAAAAGAAACTCAAAGAGCAGATGAATATTCCGGTGTTCCATGATGACCAGCATGGAACCGCAATCATTTCGGCGGCTGCGCTACTCAATGCCGTTGAGGTGGTCGGGAAGCAGATGTCTGAGATCAAGATAGTTGTTTCTGGCGCTGGCGCTTCCGCCCTGTCCTGCAGCGCACATTATATCCGAATGGGTGCCAAACGTGAGAATCTCATCATGTGTGATTCTCGGGGTGTGATCTACAAGGGTCGCGAAGTAGGGATGAATGAATATAAACTGCCCTTTGCCAACGATACAAAAGCCCGCACTGTTCAGGAGGCTCTGGCTGGTGCTGATGTGTTTATCGGTCTGTCAAAAAAAGATATTATCAGTGGTGATGATCTGAAAATCATGGCTCCTGACCCCATTATTTTTGCCATGGCTAATCCAGACCCGGAGATTACCTATCCTGAAGCCATGGCTGCCCGACCAGATGCCATCATGGGTACAGGAAGATCTGATTATCCGAATCAGGTGAATAATGTTCTGGGGTTCCCGTTTATTTTTAGAGGAGCATTGGATGTGCAGGCCACCGAGATCAATGAAGAGATGAAAGTGGCTGCTACCTTGGCTTTGTCCCAGCTTGCCAAAGAAGACACACCGGATGAGGTCATTGAAGTTTATGGCTTGGATCATCTGGAGTTTGGAAGAGACTATCTGATTCCCAAACCCTTTGATCCCCGGGTACTGCTCTGGGAGTCGGTTGCAGTTGCCAAGGCTGCCATGGAATCTGGTGTGGCTGGACGGACCATCGATCTGGATGAATACCGGGAAGAACTGGAAGCACGTCTGGGAAAAGGACGTGAATTTATGCGGACCCTCTATAACCGGGCCAAGCGTGCCCCTAAGCGAGTAATCTATCCGGAAGGCGAGAACGAACGGATCATCCGGGCCAGTCTTCTGGTTCGTCAAGAAGGTATTGCGGAGCCGATCCTGGTTGGTAGAAAAGCCAAGATCAAAGAGACGGCCAAGGCTTTGAACATTCCCCTGGATGGCCTGACCATCGTGGATCCCATGAAATGTGAGCATCGTCAGAAATTCATCCAGAAGTTTTATGAAATGCGACAACGCAAGGGGGTCACCCAGACCGGCGCCAAGCGCTTTATGGAACGACGTTATAATTTTGCTGCCATGATGCTGCACATGGGTGAGGCGGATGCTATGATCTCCGGCATTACCCAACAGTATCCTGATGCATTAAGACCGGTTATGCAGATCATCAAGACCCGTCCAGATACAAAACATGTGGCCGGATTATTCTTACTGATTTTTAAAGAGGGTATGAAGATCTTTGCTGATGTTTCGGTAAATATTGATCCCACGGCTGAAGTGCTTTCAGAGATTGCGCTCATGGCAGCTGAAGAAGCCCGGCGCTGGAGAATGACGCCCCGAGTGGCGATGCTGAGTTACTCAAATTTTGGAGCCTCGAATCATGCCCATGCTGAAAAGGTACGGGAAGCTGTTAGACTAGTACATGAAAAGGATCCTGAACTCATGATCGATGGGGAAATGAATGCAGATGTTGCCATAACTCCGGCACTTCAAGAGGAGCATTATCCATTTAGTGTGCTCCGGGGCTCAGCCAATGTGCTGATCTTCCCTGATCTCCAATCCGCTAATTTAAGCTATAAGCTGGTCCACCGGTTGAGTGATGCTGAAGCTATCGGACCGATCCTGGTTGGCATGGAAAAACCGGTTCACATTCTACAGGTCGGCTCTACCAGTGCGCAGGACGTAGCAAACATGACCGCAATTGCTGTAGTGGATGCTCAGGAACAAGCCAATAACCAGGGATAAAAGATTTAACCAGAGCATAAGTCTAATATTGTATTTAATGCTGAGATCAATTATTGTGGCATAGTGATTGCCACAGGGGAGAGGTCAATTGATGGGTAATAGTCCAGAATATAGGGCTTGGGATTCGGTGCTTGAAGAGCCATTGGGTACCGTCTATATTGGCGCGCGAATGTTGAAAGAAAGGGCACTTTAGATATCATGCAGGAACATTACGGAATTGCTTTGGCCTTTGGTGCTGTAGCCTTCCTTCTCATGTACATGGGCTTCATTATTCAAAAGCTGATAGCCCCCAATAATAAAACAGAATTAAAGATGGATACCTACGAATGCGGTGAAGAACCGGAAGGGGATGGCTGGTTACAGTTTAACATCCGTTTCTATGTCGTGGCTCTTATTTTTATCATATTTGATATTGAGGTTGTCTTCCTGTTTCTCTGGGCAGTGGTCTTTAAGGAGCTGGGTTTTCTGACTTTTGTTGAGGTCTTCGTTTTTATGGCCATCCTTATCGTTGGACTGGCCTATGCCTGGGTCAAGGGCGACCTGGATTGGGTGAAGATGAAACTTAAATATGGTACAGGTCGTTATTCAGCGGCCAGATTGCATGAAGCGGAGACCAAATAAATGGGTGCGCTGAACCATAAATTCAATGAGAACATTCTCATTACCTCCCTGGATAAATTGCTGAACTGGTCCCGTTCCGGTTCGGAGTGGTACTTCCAATTTGGATTGGCCTGCTGTGCCATTGAGATGATGTCGGCTGCCGCGGCTCGCCATGATCTGGAGCGTTTTGGCGCCATGCCGCGTTCATCGCCTCGTCAGGCGGATGTGATGATCGTCGCCGGTACGGTTACTCTGAAGATGGCTACCCGGGTCAAGCGCCTGTATGAACAGATGGCTGAACCCAAGTATGTGATCTCCATGGGTTCCTGTGCCAATTCTGGCGGTCCCTACTGGCAACACGGCTACCATGTGTTGAAGGGCGTTGACCAGATCATTCCGGTTGATATATATATCCCGGGCTGCCCGCCGCGTCCCGAAGCGCTCATTGAAGGCTTGCTGCATCTGCAAAAGAAGATGCGTGAAGAATCAGTTTTAGCTAAGAAAGAGGGCGTATCGTGACCGAGCAAGAAATTTACGCCAAACTAGCGAGCCATTTCGGAGCCAAGGTCATGGCCTTTGTTGAAGAAGAGACCCTCAATCCCACCGTCATTGTGGAAGCCGAGGGAATCACAGATGTGTGCAATTATCTAAAAGACACGGAAGTCCTTCAGTTTGATTCACTGATGAATCTGGCTGGTCATGATCCTGATGGAGAATCTGATCTCAGCGTGATCTATCATCTCTATTCAACCCAACTGGATCACTACATCACGCTCAAGGTTTTTGTGGTCCGAGAGCATGGCCAGGTGGGTAGTGTAGCCAACATCTATCGGACTGCCGACTGGCATGAACGTGAGGCCTATGATCTCTACGGGATCACCTTTGATGGTCATCCCGACTTGAAGCGGATCCTGCTGGAAGAAGACTGGGAAGGGCATCCCCTGAAAAAAGATTATGTAGCCGCAGAATTCTACCGCGGTATGCGGATAGAGAAGGTGAAATAATGAGCCGCTTGCATGCCGAGGAAATGGTCCTGAATATGGGACCCCAGCATCCAAGTACCCATGGGGTGCTGCGTCTTAAGTTACGAACAGATGGTGAGATCGTATCCCATATCGAGCCGGTAATCGGTTATCTACACCGTTCTTTTGAAAAACATGCTGAAAATCTTGAATACCAGATGGTGACGCCCTTTTGTGGTCGGTGCGATTATCTGGCAGCCATGGGCAGTGAACATGGCTATGCCATGGCCGTGGAAAAAATGATGGGTATTGAACTGCCTGAGCGAGTGGAATATCTCCGGGTCATCTTTGCCGAACTCCAGCGGATCGCCAGCCATCTGGTTGCCGTGGGAACTTTCGGGCTGGATGTGGGTGCCATCACCCCCTTTATCTATTGTTTCCGCGAACGGGAATTGATCCTGGATCTGTTTGAGATGGCTTCCGGAGCCCGCTTACTGTATAATTATATCTGGATCGGTGGTCTGGCTCATGATGTACCACCTGGATTCGTGGAAAAAACCTATGAGTTCCTGGATAACTTTGAGACCCGGGTGGCTGAATACAATCAGATTCTCACCGGGAACAAGATTTTCATTGAACGCGCTGCGGATATTGGGGTCATGACTCCTGAGGTGGCCATCAATTACGGAGTAACCGGTCCCAGCTTAAGAGCTTCCGGTGTCAATATTGATCTTCGCCGGACCCAGCCCTATTCTATCTATGATCGATTTGAGTTTGATGTTCCTCTGGGTGAAGGTACTCAGGGGACCATTGGAGATAGTTGGGATCGTTACTATGTCCGGGTACGGGAGATGGAAGAGAGTGCCAGGATCATTCGGCAGGCTCTGGACCAGCTGCCTGTGGAAGGTGATGTTAAATCAGCAATCCCGCGTCGTATTCGGCCACCTAAGGGTGAGATTTACTTTCGTAGTGAGAATGCCCGGGGAGAATTGGGCTACTACATTGTGAGTAATGGCAAGAATGTACCCCTGCGGGTCAAAATGCGTTCACCAGCATTTTCCAACCTTAGTGTTATTAACGAAATTGGCCAGGGCTTTATGATCTCAGATGTTATTGCGATCCTCGGTAGTCTGGACATTGTACTAGGGGAGATCGATCGCTAAATGATACAATCACTTGCAAACTGGATTTTGTCTTTTGACATTTTAGCAGGGCTGGGAAATCCCATCGCCTGGGGTCTGTCTTTATTCATCGTTTCAGCACTGATCTTTGTATTTGTGGCTGTTAACGCCATCGTTTTGGTTTATATCGAGCGTAAGGTTTCCGCCTTCATGCAAGTCCGGCTAGGACCCATGCGGGTGGGAAAGTTTGGCTCGCTACAGACGGTTGCTGATGCATTGAAGCTGCTGCAAAAAGAGGATATCATCCCCAGGTCTGCGGATAAGATCCTGTTCCTCATCGGCCCCTGGGTGATCCTGGTGGCTTCTGTGGTTACCTTTGCCGCCATCCCATTCTCTGATACACTGCTGGCGGCCGATATGAGCATTGGACTCTTCTACGTGGTCTCTATCTCATCCATTGTGGTGTTGGGAATTGTCATGGCCGGTTGGGCTTCCAATAATAAATGGTCACTCTATGGTGCCATGCGATCAGCAGCACAGATCATTTCCTATGAGATCCCCGTGGGTATCACGCTCATCGCAGTGGTAGCCGTTGTGGGAAGTTTGAACCTGCAAACTATTGTACAGGCGCAGGGTGGGACCGGTAACCTGTTCTATTGGATCCCATTACCGTTGCCTAATTGGTTTATTTTTCATAGCCCCTTTCTATTTTTAGCAGCTTTTATTTATCTAATTGGCGCTACGGCTGAGATCAATCGTACCCCCTTTGATATCCCAGAATCAGAATCAGAACTGGTGGCCGGTTTCATGACCGAGTTTTCCGGTCTACGCTGGGCCTTGTTCTTTCTGTCTGAATACGCCAATGCCACCTTGGTTGCTTTTCTGGTTGCCATCATTTTTCTGGGTGGCTGGCAGAGTCCCTTTTCGAATTACGCAGGTGCTCAGATCGGCTTCTCCATCCTGACCTTGCTGGCCGTTATGTGGACTCTGTTTGTAAAAGCAAAAACCCAGCGCTTATCCTTTTATCCACTTGGCCTGAGTCTGATGATCACTATTGCTGCCTGGCTGTTTCCCGGCTTTGCTATCTGGTTAGCCTCACCCGGCCTATTCTGGATGCTGATAAAGGTGGGATCGGTCATCTTTTTACTGATGTGGTTCCGCTGGACCTTCCCCCGCTTACGGGTTGATCAACTCATGTATGTGAGTTGGAAAGTTATCCTGCCCATATCACTATTTAACCTGATGGGTGTCGCTGTGTGGATGTGGTTAACAGGCGAAATCCATTTTTAGGATGATATATGAGCTATTTTAGTAATATCACTAATGCCGTTGGCACTTTGATCGAAGGCATGAAGGTGACCATGGGTTATTTCGTTCGTCCCCGTGAACATGTCACGCTGCAATATCCGGATGAGGTCTGGCCCATCCCCACCCGAAATATTGGGGTTGGGGAACTGGATGCCTACAATACCATCCGCTCAAAATTGGTTGTTGATATAGATGATTGTATTGGCTGCAAGGCCTGTGAAAGAGCCTGTCCGGTAAACTGTATCCATATTGATACCTATAAGGGTGGACCGGATGAAGATCTGGGGACCACCAGCAATGGTACCAAGATCAAATTATTGACAGCCAGCTTTATCATTGACATGAGCGAGTGCATGTTCTGTGACCTGTGTACGCCACCTTGTCCTGAAGATTGTATCACCATGACTCCTGATTATCAGTTTATCAGCAATGATAACTTGAAGATGGACGTTACACCTGAACAGCGTTGGCGTGATCGGAATCTTTTGATCTATCAGTTTTCCAAAGTTTCTGAAACAGAACGTCAACAGCGTAAGGCTCAAGCTGAGGCAATCGCCAAGGCCAAAGCGGAAGCGCTGGCGCTGAAAAAGGCAGAAGCTCTGAAGGCTGCCGAAGATAAGGCTGCCCTGGCTGCAGCGGAAGAAGCGGTCACCGCTAAGTTAGATCCAACAAGCGCTGAAACGGTCTCTGCAAGCGAATCTGTGTCAACTGACATCAACTCTACGGGATCAGAGGTTAAAGTGGATATCCCCATCGCATCGGTTACGCTGGCTGAGACTCCTGTGCCAGCGGCAGAACCGGTGGCAAATACCCCGGAACCTGAAACACCTGTAGCACCAGGTGATGATATTTCAACACCTGATTCTTCAGAAAATTTAGAAGATCCTACTACGAAGGAGAGTGAGAATGGCTGATTTCATTTTCTGGATAATCTGGGCGCTGATCGTAGCATCGGCCGCTCTGGTTGCATTCGGAAATAACCTGATTCATTCGGTATTCGCCCTCATGGGAACCTTTCTGGGGGTAGCCGGAATCTATATATTTCTCAACGCTGACTTTTTAGCGGTCACCCAGATCGTTGTGTATGTCGGAGGTATTCTGGTTCTGCTGGTTTTCGGGATCATGCTCACCAATAAGATCAGTTCGGCACAGATCTCTCAGAGCTCAGTCCAAAAATGGTTGGGGCTGATCGTGGTACTGGGTGTTTTGACCATTATCCTCACAGCAGTCCTGCCCCATGATTGGGTCGGGAGCATCACTCCCATGGCTTTTAACGAGACCGTTGCCGGGATCGGCAAGCTGTTGTTTACCGAATACCTGATCTTGTTTGAGATAGCCTCCGTGCTCCTCTTGGGTGCTTTAATAGGCGCAGCAACCCTGGCAAGAAAGGAACTGTGATGGATCAGCTAAATTCATATCTCATCTTAAGTGCTATCCTGTTCAGCCTTGGTTTGTATACAGTGGTGACCCGCCGGAATGCAGTAGCCATCCTCATGGGCGTGGAACTCATTTTGAATGCTGCCAATATCAATTTTGTCGCATTCTCAAAGTTCGTGACCCATAGCCTCGATGGTCATTTGATCTCGGTCTTCATCATTATGTTGGCGGCGGCTGAAGCCGCAGTGGCCCTGGCAATTGTCCTGAACCTTTATAACGATCGCAGGCACATCAATGTTGATGAAGCCAACGCCCTTAAACAGTAGGTGCAGCTGATATGATTAAACTAGCACTATTTATCCTGTTCCTCCCTTTGCTTTCTTTTGTTCTGCAGATCTTTTTCGGCAGACGTTTTGAAGAGAAGAAAGGGGAATGGGTCTCAGTTGGAATTCAATTCAGCACCTTGATCATGTCGCTGGTGATGTTGGTCATGATGTTATCCCGCAGTGATCCTGATTTTAGTCTCGAATTGCATCAGAGCTGGCTGGACCTGGGGCTGTTCAAGATCGATCTGGGGATCTACATCGACAATATCACTGTGATCATGCTCAATGTGGTGGCCATTATTTCAGCATTGGTCCATCTCTATTCAACAGCCTATATGGCTGGGGATGTCCGGTACTCAAGATATTTTGGATTTCTGGGAATTTTCACTTTTTCCATGAACGGTATTGTTCTGGCCAACAGTCTTTTCATGATCTACATCTTTTGGGAATTGGTGGGGCTCTCATCCTATCTGCTCATTGGACATTGGTGGGAGAAAGATTCTGCAGCCAATGCTGGCAAGAAGGCATTTATCACCAATCGTATTGGTGATATCGGGATGTTCACAGGGATGCTCATCATCGCTACGGTGCTGGGCACCTTTAACTTCCAACTCATTGGCGAACGAATCCATGATGGCATGTGGGCCGCTAACGCCGGCATGCTCTTTGGTGGCATCGAGCCCCACAAATTACTGACCATTGCCGGTGTGCTGGTATTTATGGGCGCAGTGGGTAAATCTGCTCAATTCCCGCTCCATGTCTGGTTGCCTGATGCCATGGAAGGCCCTACTCCGGTTTCCGCATTGATCCATGCTGCCACCATGGTTGCTGCAGGTGTCTACCTCACAGTCCGGATTTTTCCGTTCCTCACAGCCGATGCCATGGCAACAATCGCTTTTATAGGTGGGTTTACGGCCATTTATGCTGCCACCATTGCCATCACCCAAAATGACATTAAAAAGGTTTTAGCTTACTCAACGGTAAGTCAACTTGGGTATATGATCATGGCTTTGGGAACGGGTGCTTATGTCGCTGGTTTCTTCCATCTCGTGACCCATGCCATGTTCAAGGGTGCTCTATTTCTGGCGTCTGGTTCAGTAATCCACGCCATGCACCACAGTCTGCATAAACTTAAGGATCATGAAACAGATCCACAGGATATGCGCAACATGGGTGGGTTAAGATCCAAAATGCCCATCACTTTTGGTGTGTTCATGGTAACGACAGCCGCTATTTCTGGAATTCCACTCTTCTCTGGGTTCTTGAGTAAAGATGCTATTCTGGCCGGGACCTGGGCGTATGCTGCCAATGTTCATGATGGTTGGCTGGCTCATCTGCATCTGGCCTGGATTCTCCCGGTCTTTGGCTTTGGCGCCGCAGCTATTACTGCATTTTACATGTTCCGATTGATCTTTATGACTTTCTATGGGGAAGCAAAAAAACCTCAGATCTTTAAACATATAAAAGAATCTCCCAAGGCCATGACCGTCCCGCTGGTCGTTCTGGCAGTCATGTCACTATTTATTGTGTTTACCCTGCCATCTGTAAACCCGATCTCAGATCATGGTTGGTTCACGACTGTGGTGCAAGCACCTGAGAGTGCCGTTACCACAGGAGCTGCCTTCGATCTGGAAAATTTTGAACATGGCCTGCATGCAGCACATGTCCCTGCCATGGTCACGTCTATAATTGTGGCTGGATTGGGGATCCTGTTGGCGGTTCTGGTGTATCTACTTGGAAAAATATCAGCTGATAATTTAGCTGCAAAACTGGGAGCCCTTTACCGCGGCTCTTATAATAAATGGTACATGGATGAATTCTATATCAACGGGATCATTCGACCCTTCCTGAAAGGCTGTGAGGCACTGGGACGGTTTGATCTCGATTTTTATGATCATTATCTGATCAATGGCTGGGGTCGTAATGTGAAACGGACTTCAAAAGGGGTTGGCCTGGCTGATGATTTGATCGTGGATGGCGCCGTGAATTTCTCAGGTATCGTTTTTCAATGGTTGGGCTGGACATTGAAGTTCATTCAAACCGGTAAAATTCAAAATTATCTTATTTTTGTACTGATCGGCGCAACGCTACTGTTTGTCGTCAATGTATTCTAGGACTGAAGGAGTCGAGTAACGTTATGGAAAATCATCTACTTAGCATTGTAACCTTCCTGCCCATTTTTGGTGCAGTGGTCATTGCATTGGTCCCCAGAGAAAAATTGAACTGGATCCGTTGGGGTGCTGCCGGTATAACCGGTCTTCAGTTGATCCTGGCGATATGGATCCTCAAGGTCTTCAATTTCTCAACTCCAGACGTCCAGTTGGTGGAACACTACGCCTGGATCCCTGATTTTAATATTGAGTATTTCATGGGGCTCGATGGCCTCAGTGCTCCCATGGTATTATTGACGGCTCTACTCAGTTTTCTGGCGGTGTTTACCTCCTGGAATATTGAAAAAGCTCAAAAGGGCTACTTTGCCTTATTTCTGCTCCTTGATGCAGGCATGATGGGCGTGTTCGTATCGCTGGACTTCTTCCTGTTCTATATTTTTTGGGAAGTCATGCTCCTGCCCATGTATTTCCTCATTGGTATCTGGGGTGGACCACAGCGTGAATATGCTGCCATCAAATTTTTCTTATATACTCTTTTTGGATCAGTTCTGCTATTACTGGGAATGCTGGCCCTCTACTTTATTGCTGAGCCACACACCTTTAACATGCTGATCCTGGCCGAGCAATCCTCCCAATTTGGCAAGGGAATGCTACTGGGGATGAACGCCGGGAAGGTGATATTCATGCTACTATTTGTCGGGTTTGCAATCAAAGTACCCATCTTTCCATTCCACACCTGGTTGCCCCTGGCTCACGTAGAAGCTCCCACTGCGATCTCAGTGATCCTAGCCGGAGTGCTGCTGAAAATGGGCACTTACGGATTTTTGCGGATCAGTTTCCCGATCCTAAAGGAGGCTGCGATATGGTTTGCACTACCCCTGGCAATCCTGGGGTTGATCAATGTGATCTATGGGGCCATGGCGGCCCTGGCCCAACGCGATCTAAAGAAAATGGTCGCCTACTCATCGGTTTCGCACATGGGTTTTGTGCTGTTGGGTATGGCTGCGCTGACCCCTGCAGGAATGAGCGGAGCCGTTTTCCAAATGTTTAACCATGGTACGATCTCAGCCATGCTCTTTATGCTGGTTGGTGTGCTTTATGATCGGGCTCACCATCGTGATATCGAAGGTTTTGGCGGGATAGCCAAAGTGGTTCCCATCTATGCCGGGGTTACAGCACTGGCTTTCTTCGCTGGTTTGGGATTACCGGGATTCTCTGGTTTTATCTCAGAAGCGCTCTGCTTTATTGGCGCCTTTCCAGTATTTACCTGGATCACCATATTGGCCACCTTGGGGATCGTGCTCAATGCAGCCTATTTTCTGTGGGCTTACCAACGCATTTTTATGGGTGAATTGAATAGTAAATATGAAAAACTGGAAGAGATCAATAATCGTGAACTCTTCGCCCTGATCCCGCTTGCCGTTATCACCTTTTTTCTGGGTGTCTATCCCACACCGATGCTGAACCTGATAAGCAGTTCATTGAATCAGCTGGTTGAGGTTGTCAAGAGTGCCGGAATGGTTGCTGGACTGTAATCGAATAGGATATTCTTATGAATCTTAATCAAATCATGACGGATCTATCCTATTTCATTCCTGAAATGATGCTCACGGTGATTCTGCTCATGGTCATTGTCTTTGACCTGTTCCAAAAAGCAGAAACATCCATTCGAGCGGGCTATCTGGCCCTGGGAGGTTTGGCTCTGGTCACACTATCCCTGGTCGGTCAGGATGTCTCTACTCCAACCGGGATCTTTTCCAATATGCTGGCAGTGGATGGCTTTGGACGCTATATCAAACTGGTAGTCACTATTGGCGCCATGTTGGTCATGTGGATGTCCTTTAACTCGAATGAGTTGAAGGAACGCAGGGTAGGCGAGTATTACGTGCTTATCCTTACGCTGGTTCTGGGAATGTTCTTCCTGGCCTCAGCCACCCATCTGCTGAGCATCTACATTGCCCTGGAGATGGTCAGTATTATGAGTTACCTGCTCTCAGGCTATCTTAAAGAACAGATGCGTTCCAACGAAGCCTCAATTAAATATGTAGTTTTTGGTGCTTTTAGTTCGGGCATCCTACTCTACGGTTTTTCACTACTCTATGGTCTCACCGGCAGTGCTGATATTGTGGAGATCCAGGCCGCGTTGGCGGCTGGCACCATCTCACCAGCCCTAATGTTATTGATCCTGGTGCTTGTGCTGGTTGGATTTGGTTACAAGATCGCAGCGGTACCCTTTCACTTCTGGACCCCGGATGTTTATGAAGGAGCTCCTGCTCCCATAACAGCCTTTTTGTCGGTCGCTCCCAAAGCGGCGGGTTTTGCTATTATCATCCGCTTTTTCAATGTGGCATTTTCAAATGCTGGTAATCCGAATCTGGAAGCCTGGACGGCCCTCGAAAATATGAATTGGCAGGCTGTAATTGGTGTGCTGTCGGTCCTGTCAATGACGGTTGGGAATGTCGTTGCCCTTCAACAGACGAATATTAAACGTATGTTGGCCTACTCCAGTATTGCACATGCCGGCTATATGTTACTGGGGGTTGTGGTTGCCGATCAAACTGGAATTGCGGCGATCTTGTACTATGCTGCCATTTACATGCTCATGAACCTGGGCGCATTCTTTGTTGCCATTCATATAAAAAATGCCTTTGATACGGAAGATATCGAAGATTACCAGTCCTTGGGCTATAAGGCTCCCGTTCTGGGAGTGCTAATGGCGATCTTTATGTTCTCACTAACCGGTCTGCCACCAACAGGTGGTTTTGTGGCTAAATTTTATCTTTTCAGAGCACTCATCGAATATGGTGACCAGTATTTCTGGCTAGCCCTCATCGGACTGGTAAACGGCGTGATCTCTCTCTACTACTATATGCGGGTGGTCAAAGCCATGTACTTTGGGAAAATGGAGCTTCCCGGAAGCGTGCATAATGCGCCTTTGAATGTGACTATCCTACTCGTCATACTTGCTCTACCACTGCTATTTGGCTGGATGATCGGAGATCCCTTATCGGCCTATGCCCAGGATGCAGTCCAGTTTTTCATAAAATAATATAAATATTTAATGGTTTATAAAACCCCTGTCGGTTTTGGCAGGGGTTTTATTATTTGCGCCATATTACATTAGCCAATGACAGATCGAGTTATTATTAGCACTTCTGTAAAAGATGGCAGTTGAATATGATATGAGAAACCCCCGTCTACATAAGATGAGGAGATTTTGTTGATAGCCGTCTCAGCTTTTTATTGATCTCATCCGCATATTAAACTGGCACAAGATAACCAGGCAAAATAATGTTCGTCGTCGCCGAGCTGTATTTGGGGTCACTAGGTCAGGAGACATAGGACTTGTGGTTAGGGCTCAGAAAATGGGACATTTAAAATAACCGTGCAAATACCAAAACTTTGCAAACCCAGGTTTGCACTCCCTGTTAAACAGTTATTTTGAGAAGACTGCTAGTGCATCTATAAGAATAGGTTCATGTATTTCCCATACATGGCACCACCTCTTGGAGATTCCCCTGTTTTCTACAGGGGAATCTACTTAATCCACAGGATAACCAGGGGGTGCCAGAATGAGATCCATTAAGATTTCACGGGGTGAGTTTTTGGATACCGTTCTGATTAGTAACATTGACTCGAAACGTTAATGCTCATACCGTGTTTATTTCAGTAAAAACCCCTCTTTATTTACATCCAGTACTTCTTCCTTCACTGATGGATAGGAGGGGTTTTCCTCAAGAAAACAGATTCATTGTTATCGTCTATTTTGAAAAAATGGTGGGCCAAGTCTATTCTTTTGAATATTTGCTTGCCGTCCCACAACCGCTGCCTTTGACCAGATTTATTTCCCGCTAACATTCCGTATACAATTTGGGGCTGTACCAAGAAACAGTTTAAGTTGAATCGAAAGGGTTTTAAATAGGCTGAGAATTGTTAGTTTCTGGCACTCAATTTTATTGGAAATGATGTCAATTGACTGGTCTTGAAACAACAAAGGTTCTGTATTTGATCCGGGGGATCGTGAGCGGTAATATCGTTACTGCAGAGCTCAACCTATTTATTACTTTTTGCCGAGGATACTCGAAGGCCTGTTTGCTTAATGAGATCCAATTTGGACGATTAGACCTTAACCACTCACTGGTCAACCAAGATCAATTGGACGATTTTGCGCTGGACTGCATTGCTGATCTATTTGCCCGAGATAGACTTGGTGAGCTGTTTCTTTTAAAAAGATTTTTTGAACCCCAGATAGCTGAACTTATCAGAACGCCCCAACGGGCAATCCCCGTCCTGCGAAAATTGATCGCATCGCGGGTGCATCAGTCGCTCATTGCCCTTTTCAGCCGGGTCGATAGAGGAGGTTGGAAGATCTGGCGTAATTTGAGTTTAGTGACCAAACGTCATCCACATTTACGAGAGTTCTTATTTCTGGGTCGAACCTATCTGTACTACCATGACCAGGTCGTGGAACTACGAACACCCGATGACCTGAATCCTCGGGAAATACCCATTCCAGATGAGTTGCTCAGAGAAAAATTACAGGCAAGTTTAAAAAAAGTCTATGGCCTGCCCCAAGCGGTGAGCTCTGTGTTGAAGTGGCTTCGATCGCAGCGTGTTCATCAACAATTTCTAGCCAGGGGTCAGATCTATCATGTCTTGAAGGATCTGCTTAATATTAATTACATGGATGTGGAAGAAATTGAATCTCTGGTAGGAGTCGACCCAGTGTCCCAGCCAGGTCAGCATGAGATAGGTGAGGTGATCAACGAGGAGGAGATCCAGTCCTACTTACACCAGCAATTACACACAAGATACGTCGATAAAGGCAAGATAGACGATCACCTGTGCTGCCTCTATCAAGAGATTCTTGGTCTCTACTTTTCTGATCTGCTTAAAGATGGATTTGTTGAAAAGCTGCCTCAATATTTACTGCTCTCACGCCAACCGGATCTAGATAGTGACACTTGGCTTGTCCATCGCGGAAGATTAGAATATATGATCAAATTAGGAAAAATGCATATTCGAGACGTGCTGGAAGCTCATGATTTTTTGAGAGACGCGAAAATGGGAGTATATTCTTAAAGTATGACGGAATGTTTCTCAGAAGATTGGATCGAACAGTTAGCCCTTGATCATTTAAAATATCCGGGGAACTGTTTACCGGTACATCTTTCAAAATGTGAATTTTGTAATGCCGGGTTTACAGCTATGCTAGAGTTGCATCAAACGGCGGCCCAGGCGATTGCCAAAATGGATTCCAATTCACTCCCATCCCGTATTGGAACTGATACCGATCCAAGCAACCCTCATATTCATCTGTTTCATTCAATTCAACTCAAACCCATAGAACTAACGCCGCCGATCTATCAAAAAACTTTAGCAGCCGATACGGGTCAAATTGCATCTCAGACAGGTCGTGTTAGAAACCTGGGTGTCTTTAGCAGCACCGATGGAGGAATTCTGGTCCGGATCCTAAAGGGAGTTGATGGTAAGACCTCGCTCTTCCTCCTGTCCGATGAGCCTGGGCATTACCAGCATGTATTGGTCCGGATATTGGGACTCGAGCGTGAATATGTAACTGATAGCAAGGGCAGTGCTTATCTGGGCGATATAGATCTACCAGAGATCGATGACCTGGGCCTGGAAGTGAGGACAGCCTCCCATAGCTACGATCTGAAAACCATTTTCCCACAAGCTGAAACAATGATCGGCGAAAGTGAGATTGTTCTGGCAGATCATTCAGAGCGCAAGATCAAATTGGATATCATGCCAGCCGGGACAAACTATTCTCTGCGTGTAACTCTGGCTGAAACCGCTATTGGGCACATCCAAAAAAGATTTAAAGTGATGGTCGTTAGGGATGAACATTCACCACTTGTGCGATCATCAATTCAGGGGGTTGCCTTATTTCAAGAATTAAAGGATCCACAGACAGTTCAGGTTAAAATCTTTGAATAAAACTGTTAGCTAGTCAAATGCCGGCCACTCCATCACTTAAAGAGGTCGAATCCACCTTTCAGAAACTCCAATTTCAACTTTCGATCAATATCAGTCAACGTTTAAAGCTGAGATTATTGGCGGATTTCAGTCAACTGCTGCTGGCTAGAGAACGTCTGGAGCTCAATCATTCATATTATCAGGAGCTCATCCCCAATATCCCCGATCATATCAGCCGGGAGAGTTTGAAATATCAACCCTTGGAACTGCTTAAGGCGCTCTTCCAAACTCTGGTATATATGGACAGATCTCCAGAATTTCAAACCAGTGGTCCGCAGTTCTCGAATTCCCTGGATCTTATCCGGTATCAAACAGCGGCTACTGCATTTTATGTGGGGGCTTGGCAGCTGGGGCTCGAAACCATTATTGACTCATCAGCTGGCAGTATCGATCTGAATTTAGTTAAAGAATATTCAGATCTGAACCAATTGTTGGATGATCCCCGGATCAAGGAACTCCCTGAGACACAGTATCAGATCATCGAACAGATCCAGGAGGAGTGGCAGTTTTCAACAACTGGTTCTAGCAATGATGAAGTTTGGATCCCCCTGGTAGAGAAGTGGGAGAGTCAACCTGGTCAAGAGCTCGTTGTAGGAACGCTTTACCCTTTACAGTTGAATCTGGAAGAAAGAAAAAATAACCATAATCAGGATCTGATCTTTTTTAATAACCACCCCATAGGGACCAATGATCTGGTGAATTATCAGGCGCAGGATGCCATCAAGGCCGCCCGCAGCCAACATAGCCCGTTGAGAGCAGTAAAGGCAGTCCGCTATTCGGTGATGTTTGGATTCCCAGCCAATGATTATTTCTATTCAGGCTCCAGTTTCGGATTTGGCATGTCGTTACTATCACTTTGCGCCCTGGAAGAGCAAACCAATCTCCGCTGGCAACATTCCATTAGTAGAATGGCCGCATTTTCGGGAGGTATCGATCTTCGTGGGGCTATTCGGGCAGTGACCGGGAGTAGTTTAGCCGAAAAAATAGCGGCTGTTTTTTTCTCACCGATAGAAGTACTGGTACTTCCACAGGAGAATTTACCAGCCGGCCAGGAGCTCGTCCAGAAGCTGAAACATGATTATCCGAAAAAGAAATTCTCCCTGATCGGAGCAGTCAAGATCAGCTCGACCCTTGCTCAAGACGAGTTGATCACCCGAAAAAAAATGCGCTTGATACCATGGATGAAAAACCATCTTACCGGCAATAAACTGCTCCAATTGGTGTTCTACTCGCTGGTGGCGATCCTGGTGACCTGGGGCCTCCACCATCAATTGTCCGATCCCAACCCCTCCAAGTATGCGGTAGAGGGAGAAACAGTTCGGTTTTACAATAAAAACGGATCCTACTTGTGGAGTATGGATCTGGGGTTTCTCCCCACCGGGTTAGATGGGTCCCGAGGGGGATTTCCCAAATTCAAACGTCTGCAAATTGGTGACTATGATGGGGATGGTGAAGATGAGGTTATCCTGGGGACGGCTATCAAAAACCGGAATTACGGTGGCAGG
>JAJRSW010000053.1 GCA_024278595.1 Fidelibacterota bacterium
GCACTTGTAGTGTTTTACCTGACAAGGGATAGCCCATGTCTTTGTCTGAGAGTAGATGGATAAAGGTATCGATGAGAACTCTTAAAGAGAGGACTGGTTTAATAACTCTCAAAGGAGCATCCACACTGACAAGATCCAAGTAGCTCTCATCCACCCACTTTCGAATGTCCAGAAAATCATTCATTTTAATCTTGATCTCCTGTTTGAACTGACCCATGATGTCTTCATCAAAGATCACCACATCAAAATCTTTAATGAGCTTTCTTACTTTAAACAGGAACATCGGCTGCTGAACAAACCAGTGCCGTTCGTTATCCTCAAATTGAGAGTAATACTCACAAGTCTTGAAAGAGTCGCACATCTCACACAGATGCTTATGTACGTTTAGGTTTTTCTCACGCAAAAAAGCCGCTGTGTCGGGCTTTACGCAGTTACCCGGGGTTAGTATCCCATTCCTCCTTACATCGCCTTGTCGCCCCCTAATTTTGTGCCATTTAGGTCGATGCTCTGAGGGAATGTTCTCAAATAGATCCAGCTGACTCCCGATCCATAATGCCCGCAAGCCACTGTTGGAAACCCAGTTGAATGTGGTAATGGTTTTCCCTGATCCTGCCGGTGCTTTAACAAGAAGTGGTTTAATCTGTCGCTTTCTGTTTTTCCTGCGGAGATCCAATACATAATCATTGATTTTTGATACCATGTGCGTTCTTAATTCTGCTGGTGAGTCGAAGGTTAGCACATGCGGTGCTTCCGGTTCAGGTTCTGGCAAATCGATAGTTGTTTTTCCGTATTCCAACTTTTTGTATTCAGCATAAATCTCACAACTTGGATTGCAATCATACCCCAGCTTGCGTGCAAAGCTGCAATTGTGGCTGTACTTATCCTGTGAAAAAATGGTTCTGACAGAGGTAAGTGTTGATAATTCTATGTCCCGTGGAGATGAGTGAGAAAATTTAGCCAGAGTATTTAGAGCATGAGCTGTTAGAAAATCAATTGATTCTTCTAACCCTCGATCAATCGTTTTAAGATAACCAGCTAAAAACATGGTCACTTTGTTGCGATTGGCATTTTTCTCATTCACTATGCCATGAATAAGCGCATCAGTAACGCAAGGCGGATGAGTGAGCTCTTCAATTTCTTTTGAGCCGATATATTCACCAGCTGCAGGTCGCCTACTTTCCTTGGCAGCCGAGAACTTCCGGATGTTTTTTGGTTTTACTGTGTATTTAGCATGATCTTTACAATACTTGGCACTTAACTCGTATAATAGGGCAATCGGATTATTCTCGGACACGCCATTTTCCCTGCCTGGTTATCTGGCCAGCTTTAGAACATGTTTTTTACCCAGTTCCAGATCATGCCTCGTCAAGGCGACTTTTCTTAATCCGGAGGATTGATGGTATGTATCTACCATGCGAAACTGTCGCCGGGACGAATAGATGGCATAGTCCAAATATAATGGTCCGATCTCCAGGTCTATGAGCTCGGCCATATGTCTATTGACGAGGTGATTGTTGGATGCTTTACGTTGTCCGAATGATGAATGGGGAACAACTACGTGAAAACCACGTCCTCCTGAAAAGTACACATGACAGGGTGATGATCTTTTTATAAAATAATTGACAAGTCTCAAGGTATGATTAATTGCTTTCTCGAAGGTGTCCATCGCTTTTCCATCGCCAATGTCAAAGTCAAATGCCAGATCCACAAAGGATGCCTCCTCCAACCCTTCACTTAAAAGTTTGATCTTCTCCTGCTGCGCCTGGATACGCTTAGGTGAGAAGATCTGAGACAATGATTGCATACGACGAAGCTTTTCATTCTCCATGATGAGATCTGCTTTCTTGGAGGCGACCTCGAAGGAATAGTAATTCAGCGTTGTGTAACAATTATACCGATCAAAAACACGAGCGAAACTCGCCATAATGGTTTCATCATCAGGTAAGGGGAGCCATTTTAACAAATATTTACTCCCGGGATTATGCGGTGATATCCCAGTGGAAAAACCCAGATATTTGACAGCTCGATCAGGAAAATCTGTGTGAAAAAGATGAGTTCCAATGTCATTTACATCATGGCTATGCCATACTTCCCGAAAGAGGGTGTCGGTTGGAAATGATCTAATATAGTCTACTAAACTTGCAAACCGCCTCACCTTGTCTCTCCCAAAAGCGAGAGAAAGGTTTTGCGCTTATCGACCTGACGATTTTTTGAGGCTACTCTAATCCCTCTCATATCGCCAAGGATAAAACCTTGCTTTTTCGCCCTGGAAACACTGGTGTAGAAGAGATTCCGATGAAGCATTATGTAATGTGAAGAATGTACTATTGAGATAACACAGGGAAACTCAGAGCCCTGCACCTTATGAACCGTCAAACAGTAGGCCAAAGAAATATTCTGCAATTGTTTCCGGTTAAGATCCAGTACCCCCGCAGCTTCAAATGCTACCACAAATTTCCCCTGGTGGTAATCTGCTTTTTCAACCATTCCCATCTGACCATTCATAATTCCCAGTTTATAATCATTCTGTGTTTGAATTACTTTATCACCAGGATAAATCCTTGAATAACTCCCCTTAGGTCCTGGGGCAATTACTCGTCCATACAGGAGTTCCTGCAGAAATCTTTGCAGAATTCGATTCAGATGGATTACCCCAATATCGGTTTTTTTCATTGGAGAAAGCACCTGAACATCCCGAAGCAAATCCTTGTATTTACCGGGTAGAATATCACGATAGAGCGTCATAAGGCAGTTTATCAAATCACTGTGGTTTTCATAGCGTGTCAGGACCTTCCAGTCATGACTTTTAGAATCCGTTTGCTTTAGACCATGCACTACACCATTTAGAATCTGGAGTGAATTTTTCTTCAATGTTCCAGCCTGCCTGACTACTTCATCCAACACTGTGTATGGGATCAGCTTCTGCTGCAGGATATCTCTGAGCACATTCCCGGGACCGACCGGTGGCAACTGATTATGGTCTCCGGCGAAAATAATCCGCGTAGTATCAAGGTCGATTGCATCCATCAGAGAGTAGAAAAGCCACAGATCGATCATGGACACTTCATCAATTATGAGGACGTCACAATCTAATTTATTTTCTCTATGGTAATTGAATCCCCGGCCATCGTACCCAAGAAGCTTGTGAATGGTGGATGCTGAGATTTCACACACCTCCTCCATCCTTCGGGCTGCTTTTCCAGTGGGAGCACAGAGAAGGACTGACAAATCCTGATTCCCAAATTCGTCTACCAATGTCTTCAATAGATATGTTTTTCCAGAACCAGCTGGGCCGGATACAAGATACTGAGAGTTTGATAAGGCTCCCTCATAGGCTTGCGCTTGCCCCCCCGTCATCCCATTCGTTTTCTCCCTTTCCAATGATTTGCCATCTACAGGTGTGGGTTTTGATTTAAGCCAATCAAGCAGGTGTTTTTCCATCTCAAAAATCTTTGGTAGCGCAATTACACTGGTGGAGTGATAGCTGAACGATTTGAGTTTTTTCGAAGTTATTAGCATATCAAGATGCACCTGGATTAACTCCTCAGCATCCAATTGGGGCAATTGAAGAACCGTAACAGCTGCCTCCACCAGATCCTTTTCCTGCACCCAGGTATCACCATTCGATAATTCTTCCTTCACCAGATGATAAAGACTCGCATCAATTCTCACCTTGCTATTTCGGTCCATTCCAGCCTTCAGGGCTATTTCATCTGCCTTGCGAAATCCAAATCCATCAATTGTCTCTATCAGGCTATAGGGATTATTCTTCACAACATGAACAGCCATGCTCCCGAATTTCTTTATGACTTTGGTTATCTGGTTCATTGACAAATCATACCCTGCCAGAACTGTGATTGCCGAATTCACATCTCGTGATTCCATCCAGGCTTTCGCCATATTTTGGATAATTTCTTTGGTGACACCCTTAACTCTAAGGAATTTTTCAGGAGCATTCTGGAGTATATCTTCAAAATTATTCCCCGGGTTTGAATCTTCTCCCCCAGCACATATCGCGACAATTTCCAGAGCACGCTTTTTCCCAATCCCCTTAAAACTACCCGATTCAGCCAAAAATCGTATGAGTCCGTCACGATCAACAGGCATGTCCTTTTCCACACTCGTGGCTTCAAACTGCCAACCGTATTTGACATGGCGTTTGAAACTCCCCTTTAGCCTGCAATTTTCATCCTGTTTGAGAGGAAACTTGACGCTAAATCGTACTGATTGGCCACTATCAGTCTCTATAACTCCTGCACAAAAATCCTCGCTGGCAAAGAAGAGCTTCGTGACTTGACCAGAAATCTGACTACCCTTCATAAGAATCCCATACAGATCTCAAATATTTTTCCACCATCATCTGTGCATAGGCATGGTTCTCCCAGAAAAAGACCGGGATCTGCCATTTACCTGTTATCGCAGCCGCAATTCCGAAGACTGCCTGGTTATGAGTCTTGCTTTTGTATCTATGCATAAAGACATCCTTTAAAGAAGCTTCCACTACGATGGCCTTGTGATCTAATCCAGCAAGGTGTGATAAATTCTTTTTGAAGCGCTCGCGGTCATGAATCGTTGACCCAATAAAATCATCCAGACTTTTACGCTCAATCGCAACCCTGTGCTCGTACCCTTTAAGGGAGTAGTCCCCCACTTCCAGTTTAGTTCGAACTGTATTAATGTTCTTCTCAAACTGGAAGGGGAGCTTCTCTCTTGTATCAATGATGACAATCATCCTAGAACGGAAGGGGGTCTTTTTCGTCAGCTCCGGTGTCTACATCAGATAGTCTACGGTTGAAATAGATATTCTGATTCCCATCACGGGTTCGAACTGTTACTTCCAACTTAACGTCGAGTAGATATTCCAGGTTTGAGGGGAGATCACTAAGCTTGTTTAGACTAACATTGCACAGCTTCAAATCTTTTTTCAACCAGCTCTGTCCTGTGGGATTATTCAGGATGTGATAATTCCAAAGCAAACGATTAATATTGCTGGGACCAACAATTTTAAGTGTCCACTTCAGCATGGGATTACCACTCGTCTTAGCTTTTGTGATTTCTGCCTTCTCGACGTTTACCTGGTATTTACCATCCGGAATCTCATCAAACTCCGGTTCATCTGCCTGGTCAAACTGATTGTCATAAGCTTCAAGGTCAATGCCTTCGTTTTCTTGCATGGTAATGGTTTTACTCTCTTTTCTTTTGGTGTGGTTGTAATAATGTTCTTCTGATAGACCGACCAAAATGCCTTATAACTTGCATCAATGGTTTCCGGCATTTTGCCAGTACGATCACCTGCTTCATAATGTTTGGTGGGTTTTGTTCTGAGAACTCTGCGAGTGGCTGATTTACCGTCGCGATTTGAAGATTCCTCTATATCACCGTATAGTATAAAATCGCTCATCCCCAGGATAATTTTACGAGCCTTATCAGGCAGCGTTGGAATGATCTTAGTATAGTTACCGGTTCTGGTAGTAATTTCTCGTTCTACTGCGTGGCTGATCAGAAACAGACCATAAGGCAGTAACGATAGTTTTGTCAGAACGCGCTGGAATTCACCGTTCACCAGGCTCCACCCCTTGCCATATCTCAGATCAGATTCATGCTTAATACCATGCTCTCTGCAGATATGCTCACTGCACAAACGATAGGCATTGTCCACCGTATCAATTACAACTGTTTTGAAATTGTGTTCACCAGCTCCGATTTCTTTCGATGCGTTTAACAAGTCTTCCCAATTATGAATAGGAACTTGGTACACATCAAGGTGGTTGAGTCCTGCCTCGGTTGCAAAAAAGATTGCATCTGGACTTCCCGAGGCGATTGTACTTTTCCCGAACTTGGCATGGGCATAAAGAAGTATGGTTTGCCGTTCAAGCCCGAGCACTGGAGGTGATTTTTGTTTTGGTAGTATTGTCATTAACTATTCTCCTTATATGATTGATTAAAAAATTCTGGATTCACTCACTGAGAGCTCACTATGAGGTGGGCGCTTGGTATAAAGGTTCTCTTTGATGTTGGGATTATCATGCGCTCTACAGAGCGGGAAATACATGCAGGGGGCATAATATCGGAAACAGCTGTCTGTATTCTGACTCCAGTGTTTCCGTCGCCTGGAACTCAGGATTTCCTGGGTGATTTCCCAGAGTTCCTGTTCAGTTCGATCCATATCTGCCTTGGACAAATACAATGTCTCACGAGCATACATACCTGGAGCTTCATAAACCGATTCCAATCGTTTCTGAAAGGTCTCATCTGATTCCGGTATTTGACGTTTTGCTGAAGTTTTTCCGGTTTTGCTCTTGCGAATTAAGTCCTGTCGACGAAGTTCAAACTGATCTTCTGTTTCTCCTTGTCGTTGCCTAATTTTGCTCTTCTGGATCACATTGTAAATCACACCTGCTATGGGGATCTGACGCTCTCTACCCAGCGCTATGGCGTACAGATTGACCTGAAAATCCATGGGTAGTTTTTCGATGTAGTCGCCTGTAATGAGAGCAGCTGTCTTATGCTCCAAAATGAAATACTCACCACCCAGACGGACTAGGCCATCCACTTTCCCCATTAGTTCAAATGATTGGCTGGGTCTTCCTGTCCTTGGATTGATAATTGGGACACGAAAGTCCAATTCTGTTTCAATTACTTCGAATTGTTCTTGGTCATAATGCGAGCAATAACCTTTCATCATGGCTCTGGCTAGATGCCAATCTCTTTTTTGGCGTTCGGCCGAATCTCTTAATGAGTAAGCTTCATCGATGAGACGATTAATTTCAGCACCAGTTGCTTTCTTCTTATACCACACTTCCAGGCATTCATGAATGATTGACCCCAGAAAGAGTGCATCATCTTGTTCCAGGGGAACCAGGTTTTCTAGATAGCGATTGTGATATGCTTTGTGGCAAACTTGAAATTTTCTTGCTGCTGAATAGGTGAGAATTTGTTTATTCATGATCTTTCTCCATGCGAAGTGCTTGTATGAGTGCATCCTTGATTTCATTATGAAATTCTTTTGAGATCGGCTTGAAATAGGGATACTCATTACCCCCGCCAGTTCGATATCGTGGAAAACTCAAGTAAATTGTTCCATCTGGTTTACGCCTGATAGCGATGTTGTTTAAATAGAGGTTGTTATCCACGACCAGGGATGCAAAACCAATCAATTGTGGTTCTTCTTTCCCTGCTATACGGATATTGATTTCAGTAATATTCATGATTGATTCTCCCGGATTAAGCGGTCCATAATGAACTGAGCTGCTGGATGGTAATTATGACCTGCCTCTTGCAAGTTTTCTGAACTGGCTTCCTCAATGAGTTCTCGCATATGGTGGAGGAATACTGAATCAATTTCCTTCAGGAGCTTCCACATGCGTCCCTCCTCAAAGTCTTGGGGGTATTTCCCAGCATAGCTGCCAAGCGCTTGCACAATTTCATAGTACATCTGAGTCATGGGATCCCCCAGTTGTGGAGGACTCGGCTTTTGTGATATTTGTTTGGTGTCTTTCATTCTGTCTCTTAAGGGCAGACAAAACGGACATTAAATTTTATGGTCTTCAATTTTTCTGGTGATGCGCCTCAGCCTTTTTTGGAAAGCGTCGTAATTCACCCCTCGCTCACGGGCAATTTCTTTTAACGATCTCCCGTCGCGGGCAACGTCCAGCCACAATTCCATTTCCTTGCTCTTCAATACTTTGGATGCCAGAATCTGTTTAATGATTTTGTCTGTATCTGTGCTCTGAGGGGTTTGGGGAGTATGATGATCCTCGATTTCAACATAATCATGGTCATTTGCCGTCACCCAGATGTAGAAATCCCTGCGCAGGGATCTGGTAAGGTTGGCATATATTTTTATCGAAGGAGGTTTGGCTGCAGCTTTCACGCATAGTTCAAGAAGAATCAGATTGCCTTGTGAGAGGAGATCCTCTGGAGCAAGGTTTCTACCCTGACAGGAACTTGCCAGATAGGTTAGGTTTCGCCAGAACATGGCCGTCAATACCAAATAGCAGAATTGCTGAAAATCAGGTGTTTTCGATGCTTTTAGTAATTCCGTTATAATTGAGCTTTGGAAGCTTGGTTCTTTTGATTTAGTGAATGCCTGTATCAAGGATTCGGGTGATTCAAACGGGTATTGATTGAAGTGATTGTTGGTTATTTTTTCAAATACTTGTGTCCTGCGACAGATCTCTTTGGACAAAGACCGGTACTGAGCATCAAACATAGACGCACTCCTTGGGGCTGATCAGAGCCTTTGGGGAGTGCGCCTTTTAGATCACATCATCCGGGACCACATGGTGGGTCACTGCATGGCTTAGGGTTCTTTTTTTATTTTATATCGATCCATATTTTGGATACCTTATTGTATTTGCAGGGGAACGCAACCGCTTTACTTGGTCCATCCCGCTCCTTCTCCTTTACCCAGCCTAATAATTTGCCTAGTTTACCCCTTGTACATTTGCAGGCCTGTATCGGACAACGCACCGGAATGAAATTTTTATGGTCGCTAACTATTGATTTATTCTTATTCATCTATCACTCCTAAAAACAAAAAGAGGTTGTGATCTGCCAATTATCTTCGGCAAATCACAACCTCCGTAAAATCTGGGTTCAACCCAGGTGGCCAGTTGTGTTACTGTTTTGCGGGATTAACCCGCAGTGCGAACCTCTACCCTACCAGTCAATAGAGCAGCCAGTTCTAATATGTATAAATCATTCCTTCTTTGGTTTTCTAAAATCCTTCATCTTTCTGGCATTCACTGGCACTCCATTTTGAACCTTTACTTTGTATTCTGCAAACGGATTTTTTTCAAATTCAAAGCCCAGCTCAAGGAGCTTCGTGTTCACAGTTGTCTTGATTGTTTTCAAACGTGAGCTACTCCCTTCTGGGCAAATGTAAGAACAGAATTGTTTTTTTGGTATTCAATCCCGCTGATCAGCTTAAGATTAAGCAAACGGTTGACCATGGCTGCTTTTGATACATTATTAAAATTTCCGGCATTGATGATTTCTTCAGCGATGGTATTAGCACGCATGTAAGGGTTATCCCAAAAAGGAGAACTATCGGCTATAGTGCTTACATTAATTCTATTTTCATACACCTGTTTGAAGCTGGCGGTAACCAGCCCTTCAGGCATTAATAGTGCTGCTGCGTATTTATCAGCTTGAAACTCTCCTCGTGGCTTTTTTCCCACATCTCTGCAAAGTATCCCCGGTATATCATCACTACTAAAAAGGGTCTGTTGGTTTTTTATTGAATTAAGCCAATTCTTGTGTAAGGCATGGTGTCCTATTTCATGAGCGACAGTGAAATTGTAACGCCCCTCTTGGTTCTCGAGGGCGCCATTAATCTGGATTGTATCCTCCTCGAAAATGATCCCGCCTAGAACTTCAGGCTCTTTGAATAAGCCATCAGTGGTAATTTCAATTTGATATTTAAGATAATTTTCAGCAATAGTTTCGACTGGGATAGGTGCTGAGATCTCCCAAGATTCGCTGTGTGCATATTCCCAGATGAGATTCCAGGATTGTTGTTCTATTGCATTGTCGGTTAAAAACGGTACGCTGTTCAAACTTACTGTCACTAATGGTTCTCCTATTTGTTTTCGTCTAACATTTTCTGAGCTTCTTTCTTCAGCTCTTCCCACTGCTCTTTTTTCAATCCCTTCGCTGTTCGCAAGAAATCATGTACAGCGTATGAATTCCCTTTAATTACCTTCAGAACTTCAGGATCAACCTGGTCAGCTCGAACCATGAGCCGATCCACATCAATTTCAAGTGCCCTAGCTATTTTGCTGAGTAATTCAGGTGATGGTGTGGCCTTGTTCTTTTCAATTGATGAAATGTGCACACCCGACACCTCTACTCTGCGCCCTAGCTCTCTCACTCCGATCTTTTTTTCGGTGCGGAGCCTGAAGATCATCTGGCCGAGGGTTTCTTTTGTCATATTTTTTTCTTCTTTCGTTTCATTTATCTATCAACTGTAAGCTTACATCTTACATGCTCCAAACTTACTGTAAGATAGTTGTTTACACAAGGGAAAAATAGAAAGTTTTCTTTTTTGTCCGTTCTCCTTGCCCTTACCAGGTATGGAACGCAAGTTCAGAAAGGAGATAAGATGAATAATATAATACGTTTATTAGCTAATGGAATGCTGCGAAAAATAGAGGATGACCACAAAGCTTCAATTATGCCTACAAGAGAAGAAACAGAGAATAATCAGTGGATTGCAGGGAAAGAGTCATGCCACATTGGGCAGGAGAAATTCATAAAAAAACAAACCCATAGGAGCATGAAACTATGAAAATAGCAACTGCAAAACGCATCGAGAGGCTCTACCAGCTAACACCGGGTGAGCTCATGAAGGAATATGCACGCCTCACCGGTGAAAGCTACTACACTCACAATCGCAAAAGCCTGATTCGCAAAATCGCCTGGCTCTATCAGTCAGAAGATAGCAAGCCGCTTTCGCAAATGGCTTTGGATCGGATCGAGGAATTGAAAAACACCAAAGCCCGGATTTACCCTCATCCAGATTTCCAGATTGATATCCCTGATAAGATAATGCCCAAAAAAGTAGAATTGGCCACCGGTACCATCCTGAGAAAATCATACAAAGGTAAAAAATACGAGGTCACCGTATTGGATCGAGGATTTCTGTGGAAGAATAATATTTACAAATCCATCTCTGCTGTGGCCAAGGCAATCACTGGCACCCACTGGAATGGCAAGCTTTTCTTCGGGTTAAAATGATGATGGATATTTCACATGTTGCCGGGATCAAACAAATTAGATGCGCTATCTATACTAGGAAATCCACAGAAGAGGGTCTTGAACAAGAATACAATACTTTAGACGCCCAGTGGGATGCGTGTGAGAGTTACATCCAAAGCCAGAAGTCACGTGGTTGGATAACTCTACCTGTCCATTATGATGACGGTGGCTTTACCGGGGCTAATACTGAGCGCCCAGCTTTCAACCGATTACTCGAGGATATTAAAGCCGGAAAAATTGATACTATTGTGGTCTATAAAGTAGATCGGTTGAGTCGATCTCTGGCTGACTTTGCCAATGTCATGGATTTATTCGATAGGCATAATGTCGCATTTGTGAGCGTCACTCAATATTTTGATACATCTTCTTCCCTTGGTCGAATGACACTCAATATCCTCATCACCTTCGCCCAGTTCGAGAGAGAAATGATCTCTGAGCGCATTCGGGATAAGATAGATCGCAGCCGAAAAAAGGGTAAGTACATGGGTGGCCAGCCCGTGTTAGGATATGACGTTATCGAGAAAAAATTAATCCCCAATGATCACGAAAGGTTTCAGATCAAGAAAATCTATGATCTATATCTGAACAACCGCTCAATCCGTGAAATAGCAGAGATGGTGCAAGAATGGGGGTGGACCACGAAACGCTGGCAAACCAAACGAGGACATATGACGGGCGGCAAACCTCTATCCCCACAGGTACTCTACACCATTCTAAAAAATCCAACATATGCTGGTAAAGTACGACACAACAAAAACATCTACGACGGTGAACATGAAGCCATCATCAAGCAACAAGTATTTGATGATGTACAAGCTCTATTGAAAAAGAATCGGAATAACTTGACCAATACAAGCAGGAAGAAATTTGACTCTATCCTGAATGGGATCCTGGTCTGTTCTCACTGTGGCTCTCGCATGATCAAAACATATACATCCAAGCCCAACAAAAGATACAGCTACTATGTATGCCTTAAGGTCTCAAAATTTGGACGTAAACACTGCAGCAACCCGTCCGTGCCCGCGAATAAACTGGATGAATTTGTAATAAAGCATATCCAGAAAATCACAAAGGACCCAACACTGCTCTCAGCTTTTCTGGATGAATTTCAGAACCAGAAAGAGAATAGACTGAATGAAATTACGCATGAGATAAAAGCACTCACTGTCAAGCTTGCCAGTCATCGCTTGGAACGAGATCGTATCGGCCTTGATCCAAGTCTAGGTAGATATGATTCTATTGAAAATATCGAGAGTAATATCTCTCGAGCCAGTCTAAGAATTGAGCAACTCGGGTCCCAGAAGACAGCAATCGAGTCCACCGTTATGAATGCCGGTGAAATCACCCAGATTCTCAGTCAATTTTATGGAGTATGGGATAAGTTATCTGTAAAAGAACAACACGAGATCATGGACCATGTTTTCGAACAAATCTTTTGGGATGGAAAAAAGAAATCCATGGATTTCGAATACAGTCCACTGGGCTTGAGACTCCTATATGATAGAAAGGTCATTCAGAATGAGAATCTCGACAAAAATTGATTTTGAATTTAGTACCCAAAAAAAACAAAAATTACCCGGTAGGGTTCCTGTAATCTCACGAATGATGGCTTTGGCTCATTTCTATGATCACTTACTTCGAAGCGGAACCGTCGATTCAGTATCAGCCATTGGTCGTCTTGAAGGCGTTACTCAACAACGCATAAGCCAGATCATGAGCCTGCTATTATTAGCGCCAAAGATTCAGGAGGCTCTCCTGATATTGCCACTTCAACAACGCGGTAACAAGAGTTTGCCGACGGAGAGAATGATTCAAATTGCGAAAGAAATGGATTTTGATGTACAATTAAATTTATATAACGGGGGCTTCTCCTCTAGTACAAAGATCTGAATTCAGTCTGGATCAATGCTTTTAGAGCGGTATATTTTTTTCGATCTACGTGGACTGGGTTCAAACTGCCCGCCCTTGGGTTCAATAGTCCTGATTATAGTTTGATGGATAGCCTTACGAAAGGGCAACCAATATTCATGAACCATACGTACGACCTGATGGATCAATTCATCCCACTCCCCATGGGGAACACTGGATGCCTGGTCCTTTCTCCAGCAACCTTCTTTTGTACCAAACAATATTATAGGTTCCAAAGGATCCGGGTTAATATCTGCCTCTTTTAATGGTTGCCACTCTTTTTTAACACTTGGATGCGAATTCCAATCTAATAATTACATCTGCCCTTTTCATTTCATACTTGAGTTCAGAATATTAAAAAACATAATAGGGTCAATGATTCCAAAAGTTTCGGAAAAGTGAAGCAGCCAGCATCATATATATATTTCCGCTTTTCGATCGTCTCGAAAGACTACTGGACAGCTAAAGGAAGGTTGCATAAGTAATGAGAAGTAGAGACAAATTACCGTTCCTCATAAACCCAACGTTCAAGCCTGATTTCTTCTGCTCGGATTGTTTCTGGATGATCTGGAGCTGAGTAATCTAAAACAGCCCATGCAACCCCATCATTATACTGGATTGAGTGTATTCTTAATAAACCACACTCAGTTCCCGTATCTGGATCGCAGAAAGGGTACTGACCAGTAATATATCGAAAGGTCGAACCATTAGCTTGTAAGCACCCCTCGGAAGTCCATTCAGAATCATATGCTGCAATCCAATTGAGATTGATGTACTCTATTTTATTTATCACGACCTCCATCGGCTCCACTGGAATTTCACAAGACCAAATTACGACAACGGCTAACAATACAATATTTTTCTTCAATGTGTATCTCCCTTCTTTTTATAGATGTGTTGAGTTGGAATATAGACCCGTTTTGCAAAGCATTCGATAGACGATACTACCCAATATGATTGATACAACTTAGTCTTTTACACAACGTACAGAGTGGCCACTTTTCTTGAAAGCGAACCCGCGAGAAATACGTGACTCACTATAAATCAGTGTATGATTCCAACCATAGCCACTACTGCTCTCAGTCGCTGTCCAAAAGTACCCACTGATTGTAATGTTACCGTAATCACCAGTAGTACCATCATAGCGATAACCTCCAGGTAACGCAGTAAAGCCACTACTATTATTTCCATTACCTCCATTATACCACCCACTGGTTGATTTTAATTTATCACCTTCATCTGTACCGCGCCAACTGCTACCCTGATCTGCCTGCTCTTGGCTCATCCCCAGAGCCATCTCAAGCTCTTTCCACTCGTCATCTGTGGGTACATGCCAACCTTCTGGGGCAATATTCCGACTGTCATTTAATGCATACCAGTTATACAAAGCACCATAGGTGTCTACCTCATTTTCTGCATTATTACTATAAATACAGTAGGCTTCGGTTGTCAGGTTAGCCCAAGCAGCATTATCCGTTACATGTGTGACTTCAGTACCATCTCGATAACGGGTTACTTTTAGGTTCTCTGCCATCCATGTTTGAGTTCCTATAATAACAGTGCTGTAAACATTACCATCAATATCTGTTACTATTACTGGTGATTGAAAATCGCCAGTAACAGTTTGTGTGCCTGTCGGTCCGATCGTGATTTCAACTGCTGCTGTACCTAGTGGAACTTCATTTGGTCCAACCCATACCAAGTTAATAGTATAGTTATTATCGGCTCCAGCTATGACGGTAACTGTTGTGTCTCCAGTATATAGCAAGTATTCCGCTCCCCACATATCTCCATAGGCATCTAACTTAATATTATGCTCTACGCCCGTACTCAGATAGTCATAGCTCAGACTTAACGTGGAACCTACTCCACTCTGTGCTTCGAAAGAAGAGTCAGCTACCAGGGCCGCATCCACCAATAATTCACAGCGACTCACTGAATCAGCTATCCCAACAAAATTTGCCACCAACATAGAATACTTCGATGTTAATGAAAGGCTTACATCCACAGTGTTTGTTGGTACAACTGTGAAGGTGGTGGAGTCTGAATGAATGACAATATCATTTACATCCCGAGATTCTGCTTTTACGCTCCAGGAGCCTTCTACTAAGTCTGTATAGCTGTTACTTACAATAGTCTGAGAATTGCCACTAACGGCTACTGTATCCCTGACGGTGGCTACACCATTGTTTAGTTCAATGTAGAGGTTCTCCAGGTCAATAGTGGCGGCCTTACTCAAACTACCAACATTGCTTAAATGGATAGATAGATTTACTTCACCTAAAGTCGTTATGGCTAGCGGTTCAGTAGAGTTATTACAGCCTTGAACCAGCATTAAAATGGCACCCATAGCAAGTATTGAAGCTCTTGTGTTTTGCATCACTTCCCCTTTAGGATAAAATATTGATTAAGCAGCTCTGAGAATCAGTGGGAATAGATACTATTTGAAGTTCTGTAAAGAAGTGCGGCTAAGATAATGCAATGACTGTCTACTGGCAAGCATTTCTACCATTCACATTGAGAACAAGGATTTATTAGGGACTTGATAAACCCGCTCCAAGTGGTATCACATTGGAGTGCGGGGGCATTAAACGCAGTACCCTGTAAGTCGTCAAAGTAATTCGCACAAGTTCGCTTAAAAAATAAGAGACACTTTCCGGGCATCCAACATATTAAGCAAACATCTCTTGGCTTTTGCTTAGCAATGACCTGGTTATATTTGCTATATACCGTCACTTCTAACCAGCCCTTACTTATTATTTATATGCGACTTATACTCATAGGCTTCGACTCTCCGAGATAGACTCAAACCGTTCTATTTCCAAAAATAGAAAAACCTTCTATCTTTTACAATGATTCTTGTAAAACTCTAGCGGACAGAGACTTCCAGTTACAAGCAGAAATATTCTCAGAACCAGAGAAAAAGAGAAAATTGGGCTATTTATTGGGATAAACGGGAATAATGTATGCGGTGTTTACGGCGTTTCAAACTGTTGGTGCACCAGGATATCTTTAAAATGTACGGCTGCATCATTTTGTTATTACGATAGTTACAGGCCTGCTCCTATAAATAGAATAGCCCCCAGGAACCGAAGTTCCCAAGGGCTTGGGGGGGTGGGCGCTGAGGGAGTCGAACCCCCGACCCCCTGCTTGTAAGGCAGGTGTTCTAAACCAACTGAACTAAGCGCCCCGCTTTTCAAGAGCCTATCCAATCGAATAGACGGAGCGAATATACATGGTCCAATAGGCCTTGCAAATTATTTCTTGAGCTGTTTTTACTCTCGATTTTCTTCCCATTTAACTCCTGACTCCCTGACCCCCTTGAACTGGGTCTGACAGTACCTTTTCAGGGAAATAAATCTTTCATGAAAGTCTAAATCCAGGGTTGCAGATGAAAAATAATGCCGGAAATCAAGTCTCTCAGATCACTCTAAGATTTCCAGTCACTATTCCAAATCGATGTACACTTGCCTCTAAATCATGATCCCCGAGCGGGAGCCTGATTGTCTGCCTGTTGATCACGTATTTGGTCAAGCTGATCTTCGAGAAAATTCAATGGTACAGTGCTTTTGGTACTATCGAGTATTGTTAATTCCCTGGATTCCTCCATCCTTTTACCTGTGCCATCCGACTGCCACGGCATAGCTGGAAAGGATGCGAAGTGGTTAAAAAAATTAATTCTGGCCAGATGTGAATCTCAACTACTTGGATTCACCCCAAACGCATCATTTTATTATTGCTATCTGATCCAAGTGACAGGTTATTTTGCTGGGAATGAATCGATTAATCAACAGCGTCCTGCTTTAGAATTGATGCGGTTAAAGGTCGGTAGTATTGCCAAAAGAATGATCTGGTATCCAAAACATTCCTGCTATTATACAAAAAAGATTGGAACCAGTGGATCCACTTGAAATAAGCACTGACTGGTGTTATCTCATTCCGGGAAAAATCTCCTGCAAAATAGTAAAAGCGATAGTCCGGACCCTCATGAGCCAAAACAGCCGGAAAAACAGGTGAAAGATCCTGAGCCGCCAGTACGGAATCACCGGCTTCGGTGACCGGCAAATGGAAAGTTGAAACCACAGTATTCTCACGAGTAGGTGAAAAAACCATATCAAACCAGGATATATAATTGACTTCAGCAGGAACATGAAACTTTTCCTGGTAAAAAGGACGAGTCTGAATGACCGGAACCTTGCGTTCTAACAAAGATCCACTCTCCAAAATGATGATATCATCATTAGAACTCACCAACACCAGCCCTGATTGGATATAGGGCCAGGATTTTCCGGTCTGCTTCCGATGAAGATCAAATATCCAAGCTGGTACTCCGGCTCCCTTGGTGGAATCCAACGAATCAAAATAACGACCGCTCCATCCTGTCCATAGCAGACCGAATTCCTTCAGGAAACGCCTGCGAGCATTTGGAGGGGTTGATTCACCTAAAATATTAAATTCCGCAATAATCAGTTTTTCTCTGACTTTCATAGCTTCAAGCAAATCCAGATCCCGTTCATAAAGCCCACCATATAATAAGCGATTGGGCGTCTGCGGTTGAGCAAAGAAATCGTTGTAATAAACACCGTACGTATCAGCAAAATAAACAGCATCTATAGTTTCAGCTAAACTGTCCACAGCACTTTTTGAATAATTACTGATATCTTTTATTAAATAATTATCAGCCGCCAGGGGATAAAAACCGTAGTAATCACAGCCCCTGGAATATTTATTCCCATCTGATTTGGTGATCTTTTCATTGTTCAAGACCCAGAATAAGGATAGTTGGTTTTGTGAATCACTATCAGGCACTGACTTATTCAGCACAAAGATATCCATTGGGAAATCCGGTGTCGCAAACCAACTCAGCACCATTATTACTGGCGTCACTATTAAGCTAAAGACCAGGTAACGAAGCAGTCTTACCTCAAACGGCTGTTTGATATATTTAATGAGTTTTCTGGTTTTCACCCGCATATTCGATCCTTAGAATCGGCGGGAATAGGAAATGTAGAACCCCGTATCACCTCGGTATGCCGCTTTACGCACTTCCACATTGGCAAAGCTGAGAACACTTTTGATCAGGTTCAAGTCATCCAGTTTCCACTGATAGGTCATGTTCAAATGGCGAGAGCTAAGATAACTGACTTCCACGGCTCCCAGACTAATATCAGGCGACTCTCCCTGCCCGAAACTAAGCTCCAGGTATGTCTCTGCATCCCTGATATATCGTCGGCACTGGAAATTCCAGGCTCTGGAAAATGATACCTCCTGGGGTGTCAGGAAGCTACGGATGCTAAACCAGTAGCTCCGCCAATACTTACTTGCGGATCCAGTAAAAATATTCAGGTCAAGAGCCTCTAAATGCACAGACCGATAACCTGCAGATACTTCAAATGCCTGGGGCAGAACTTGAAACACCTCGGCTCCAGTTCTGTAGCTTGGGAAAAGTTGGGTCCCGGAATAGCCCAAAGCAAGATAGGCATAGGTACCTTTTCTGATTGTCGGGTATGATTCCAACTCAAACTGCATCCCTGACTGCCCGAAACGGCGGGCAAAATTGAACCGGGCAATGACAGGTCCAAAGCTCAATCTTTGTTCAAGCTCGATTCTTAATTGATGCCAGGGCTCAAGCGTGGTCCGGCCCACCAACACCTGCCATGGTGTCCTGGTACCAGCCAACCTGTTATAGCTGTATCCTATGCTTACCTTTCTAGCACGCCCCTGTCGAGATAGGTCGGCCAGTATTGCAGTCGCTTTAGCATGACCAGGATCCTGCTTTAGCACTTGTTGAAACGCTAATTGAGACGCTTTAAACTGCTCCAGCTTAAGTAAACATACTCCTCGTTTATAAATAAATTCCGTATTTAGCGGATTTAGTTGAAGACCTTGTTCCAGTAGCTCAAGCGCTGCTACATAGTTTCCACTCCAGATATAGACATCAGCCAATGCGCTGCGGGCATCTTCGAAATAGATCTGTTCATCCAATACGCGATGGAGTTGCACAGCAGCACTATCATATTGCCCTTCCCAGGCATATAAACGACCCAGGAAGATACGGGTTTCATAATGATCAGTTGTCAGGTCAAGACCCCGCTGGCAAATGCGGATGGCCAGTTGATTATTCTTTTCAACAAAGGCCACTTCTCGAGCATATTGGTAAAGAGAATCTGAATTGTTATTCAGTCGATAATCTCTAAAAATACTACTCTCAGCCAAGCTAACCTTCTGGGCCGTACTGTCCCCTTCGCCCATTTCTGCAAAACAGGGTATTACAATAAATATGACAGCTAATAACCGAATGAATTTTATAGTGCCGTGCTTCGAGAACACTTCAACGAGCCCAGTGTGGCACCTCAGCCCGTGGAACATCCCGCCACCGATGGGGACCTGCTTGAGGATGGCCGCCCTGCGGTAGTCACTGAGCACGGCTGAAGTGCTCTTGAAGGGTTTGAAAGCAAAATTATACACCAATGACCTCATATCAATCATCAACTTCCTCATTTTCCACCCTTCGGTGAAGTAACAAATCCTTTACGTTCCATTTTACCCCAGCCTTCTACTTTGCGCAGTGCAGAAATAAATCCGTGGATACGCCAATATATTGTTAATTGTCTGTAACCAAAATTTTCAATGATCGCCAGCATGAAAAGTTTCAGTAGATCAGTAAACCGCGGGTAGCGTCTAAAGGTCATTTCCTCCAGGGCCACCGAGAATATGGACAGAGCAACACCGAACATAAATGCGGCCATAAAAAAGGCTATTATGTAAGAAGTTGAAACCGTACCCCAGATGACAGAGATAAGAAATACAAAATATCCGGGAAGCTCAATCGCTGGCCCAAGCATCTCCAATAAATAAAAATAAGGGAATGCTACCAGGCCAATTCGACCATAGCGGGGATTCATAAACATCACTCGATGACGTGTGAGTACTTCAAACAGTCCTCGTTGCCATCGGTCCCGTTGGCGGCCTAATATTTTTATCGATTCCGGACATTCTGTCCAGGCTACAGGATCAGGAACAAAGGAAATATTATATGGAATTTTATTCTCCAGGAAATGACGGTGAAGCTTCACTACCAATTCCATATCCTCTCCCACTGTATCAGTGGCATAGCCGCCTACATCAACAACTGCGGAACGCTTGAATACACCAAAGGCTCCTGAGATAATCAGCGTTGATTTCAAGGCACTCCAGCCCATCCGACCTGAGAGGAAGGCTCTGAGATATTCAAGTACCTGATATTTAGCCAGCAAATTCCGCGGCAAACGAATCTCCTCCACAGAACCCGACCTAATGGTACAATCATTCACAATACGAATAATGCCACCCGCTGCCAGGGTGCTGGCATCCTCAAGAAAAGGTCTTACAATTCTGATCAAGGCATCCCGCTCAAGCAGGGTATCGGCATCCATGGCACAAAATAGAGGTGTACTGCAAAAGTTTACTCCACCATTGAGAGCATCTGCTTTTCCACCATTTTCCTTATCCAATAACCACAGATTGGGTTGATATTTAGACCTGTATACCCCGCGCACTTTGGCTGACTTCAGTTTTGATAAGGCTGACCGTTGGGCCGGTTCCATATCAAAAGCCTCAATGAGAACTTCAAGTGTGCTATCTTTTGAGCCATCATTGATAATGATAACTTCATATTCCGGATAATTAAGCGCCAGGAGCGCTTTCGTCGATTCAATACAGGTCGCTTCTTCATTGTAGGCTGGAGCCAGCAAGGTCACAGGAGGCACACCTGCCTTGGCAATCAGTGCATTGAGATCAACCGCCTTCATGCGGCGGGCATAGGTTCTAAGTGCAAAAAAAGCAAATATGGTCGTGGTTAGATAAAAGAAGTTAAGTGCCAGAAAATAGAATAACACAAGATAGTTAAAACTTTCTAGGATGATCTGGATTATGCGAATTAGAACTGTCATTATTATTTCTCAGCCAAGACCTGACGAATAATAGCAGCTCGGGAATGCTCAGATTGGAGAGCCGCTTCAAGCAGATCCCTTCTTTGAAGCTGGTTCAAGGTTCTCGCCGCATGGAGAGCGACCCACGTTGATTTATCATCCAGAGCTTGGGTGATGATAGCACCATCATCCTGGTTCCCAATTTGCCCCAGAGCATGAAGTGCGTGGATCCGGACAATAAAATGTGGGGACTTTAAATGGTCTATTATTATTGCCCGGTGGCGCGGAATCCCAACTTGCCCCAGTAAGCGGAGCAAAGCGGCCTGGAGTTCAGAATCGATTCCATTTCCCAGCAATTCAGCAGCCACATTTCCTGATTCAAGATCACCAATGCTACGGAGAGCCTCGGTACAAGCAATGCGCACCCGATTGCTTTCTTCAGAGCTGGATAATGTCTTTCGCAAATCCGGCGCGGCTCCACTGCCCATTTCTGTTAACATGGATGATAAAAAATTCATACTCCACTGATCAAACATACTGAGCACCGGCAAAATCACCTTACAGTGCTGGGGATATTCAGGTCTGGCGAGTGCCCGGGCTGCACTCATGGTTACAATGGGTGATGGATCCTTTAGGGCTGATTTAATAGCCTCGATGTATTGTGGGAATCCAAAGGTCCCCAGGATATTTACATTCCGGGCTCTTAATTCCGGATAACCACCTTTTAACCCCTTGGCGAATCGTGCCAGATATGGCTGGGCCAAAGCTTTGACCAGCTTGAGTTCGTGGCCCTGTAGGCGTTCAGCAAACCGATGTAAATATCTTACGAAAAAAAGTTGGTTGTGTCGACTAACTTTGATGGCCGGAGGTTTGTCATCTTCATCCGACATAACTATGGTGATCAAGATTTTCTCCCAGGTAGATTCCAACTTTTTTAATCGGGATGCTCGCAAATTATTTTTTATGCGCAAGATCATAACACCGGTTGATAGAATAATGGTCAGGGCCAGGATGATAAAAATGGCCATAATGATAATTTGCATGGCCAGTGCTTCACTGGGTATTTCCAGATAGTAGAGTTGTGCTTTCTCCCATAACAGATTTATCTGATTCAGCATCAGTCGAAATTGCTGGAGAATTGCATCAAGACTCAAGACAAGTCTCCAGAGTCCTGAAAAAATGAGCCGGGTCAAACGGTTTATGCAGAACTGCCAGTGCCCCAGCTTTCTTAAACTGCTGTTCAAGATCAGGGTCTTTGCGTGCCGTAAGAATCACTACCTGGGTGGCTTGTAGTAAAGATTCATCCTGCAACTGCTGTAACAAATCCAGCCCTTTTGCATCAGGCAGGAGATAGTCAAGCAGCAATACGTTGATATCTCCCCGTGTGAGACTTGCCCACCCTGCTGATGCAGTTTCTGCTTCTAGCACGGTGTAGCGTCCAGACCTCTCTAGAATCATTTTAACGATGAATCTAATATCCTCATCATCATCAATGATTAACAGCTTTTTCATTTTAAAAGACGATGTACGCGAGCCAGGAGTTCAGTCGGGCTGAAAGGTTTTAGCATATAATCATTTGCACCCAGCTGCAGCCCCCTGGCAATATCATTTTCCCGGCCCATTGAAGTCAGCATGATAATTGGTGTATTCTGGTTGAGAGACTGCTTTCTTATTCGCTGCAATAATTCAAACCCATCCATTCCAGGCATTTTGACATCCGTGATCACTAAATCGTATGGATTATTGCTGGCAGATTCAAAGGCCTCATCTCCATGGAGATAGTGACTGGTCTTAAACCCGGCTCGTTCTAGACGATGAATGATAAATTCTGCTGTAAGATCATCATCTTCTGCAAGCAGAATTGATCTCTGACGGGGGATTACTTTTTCATGTTCAGTCAATACCTGGTTGCGTCCGGATTCCTTGGCTTTATACATAAGCTGATCAGCTACTGAGAAAGCTGCTTTAAGGGGCAGGTTGTGGTCCACATCAACTACTCCGGCGGAGAAGGTAATTCTCAACTTTTCTTTGCTGCTGTGCAATATGTAAGCATTATTGTTGAGGTGGTCCAGAACTTTATCAATGGTCTTTTTGGCACTGGCAGCATCAGAATCTGGAAACAGAATGGTGAATTCCTCTCCACCCCAACGAGCAACAATATCAGAATCCCGTAATAGCTGTTTCATTACCTCAGTGATATGTTTCAAAACCTCGTCACCTGCCAGGTGGCCATAGCGATCATTGATGGATTTAAAATGGTCGAGGTCAAGCAATCCAAGACTTAATTTTGAATCGCCTTGCTGAGCTAAATTTTGCGAGTTCTGGTAATGCTCATTAAACCCTGCCCGATTCATTAGACCGGTAAGACTATCTAGCTGAGCCTCCCGGTGAACTTTTCTGGCGCTATTAATTGTTGCTGCAACATGAGTTGATAAGAGCCCGGGATCCACGGGTTTTTCAAAATAATTGTCAGCACCTAAAGCATAACACTCTGCTTTAACTTGTGGACTGCTTTTGGCTGAAAGAACGACAACAGGAATAGAATTGGTTGTGTAGCTCTCTTTTAACTCCACCAGGAAATTACGCCCGTCCGTATCAGGCAGGATCAAATCAAGGATAATGAGCGAGACATCCTCCTGTTTAAGTAATTCTCGTGCTGCTGTAGCCGTTTCAGCCAAGAGCACATGATACCCTTGTTTTTCAAGAATGGTGCTTAAAATAAATCGGATCTCTTCACTATCGTCAACTACCATAATTACTTCGCAGCTCCCCCGGCCTGCTTCAGAGAGCGAACGTAGATAGTTGATCAGATCTGCCAGCCTGGATTTGAGTTGATCATGGGAAGCCTCTTCCACTGCTTCAGCCAGCTCCGAAATTTTCGGAAACCCATAGGTTCTCCCTGATCCCCGCAAGGTGTGAGCAATCCGTTGAGCTGATATGCCAGCTTCCGCATTTTCCCGATTCAGGGCTGTTTGAGCGGCGCTAAGGGCTTCTATGCGTGAGCCAAGTTTTCGAATATATTCATTCTGATAATCTTCCATTGAACATCACCCCTGAAAGATCTCATTTATCTGATGCCTGATCTCTATCTCCAGGTTATCAGATTTGAGTATAATGGGTATCGCTTCGGCTTTAAAAAACAACTCTTCAGTCGGTGACAGTTCTTTTCCGGTTACAACAAGAACTGGAATAGCATCGTAACGTCTATTTCGTCTTAATATACCTAGAAACTCCTGTCCATTCATTCCCGGCATCATTAAATCTAATAGGATAAGATCAGGCATGGAAGTTTGAATGATCTCCAAAGCTTCAGAACCACTTTCGGCAGATCGAATTTCTACTCCGAGACCTCCCACATAACTGGATAGAGTCAACCGCATGTCGGGATCATCTTCCACTATTAGAATACGTCTTCCTTCAATTGCAAGATTACGCTTGATAGCCCACAATAATTGCTGACGATGGATCGGCTTGGGAATAAAATCCACAACACCTGAAAGCCGTCCACGATATTCACGGGCGATGATACTGACAACAACAACTGGAATGCGCTTATACTCTTTTTTTGCTTTCAGAGCCCTTAAGAACTTTTCGCCATTAATCAACGGCATCTGCAGATCGAGGGTGATCAGATCGGGACGATGCCTTCGTATGGCCTTGAAGGCTTCTTTTGCACTATCTGCAATATCAAGTTTACAACCAGTCTCGGATAAATAGTGCTTAAGTAAGGTTTGGGAATCATCATCATCATCGACAATCAAAATTCGACGACCTCGCAGGTCATCAAAAGGCAGGGTTGTCCTGCGAGTTCTACTGCGTGTTGCTCCTGCATTCCGGACTTTATTGTTCTCGACTTGTGTACTTATATCCTGTTCAGAAACTTTAATGATAAACGTGGAGCCGCGTCCGACTTCACTTTCAACTTCCAGGATACAGCCCATGATTTGACACATCCGACGACTAATGGATAGCCCTAGGCCCGTTCCCCCATACTTCCGTTGGGTCCCAGATTCTACTTGCGTAAATTCGTCAAATATCTTCTCAAGACGATCCTGCGGGATGCCGATACCGGTGTCGGCTACCCTGATCTCAGAAACATGATTGTTTTCCTGGTTGGCAATAACAGTAATAGTTATTGCCCCTTCATCAGTAAATTTAATCGCATTGCTGATCAAATTTAGCAGGATCTGTCTTATTTTTCCCGGATCGGTGACAAGGGGCAGCAGATTGTCTGGAATTTTAGCGATCAACTCAACTGGTTTGCCCTGCAATTGGCTCTCAACCATCTGAATGAGATCAAGTATTTGTTCACCAATATCCAGCTCAACAAGTTCCAGATCCATACGGCCAGATTCGATCTTGGACAAATCCAGGATATCGTTGATCAATCGTAGTAAATGGGTGCCATTATCTTGAATTCGCTCTAGATATAGAATGTCTTGTTTATTCAAACGCTGGGCAGAGTTTTTTAACAGAATATTTGAGAAGCCAATAACGGAGTTAAGTGGCGTGCGAAGTTCATGACTCATATTTGCCAGAAAATCACTTTTGGTCTGATTGGATTCCTCAGCCACAGATTTTGCTAATTTCAACGCTTCCTCGGCTTGCTTGCGACTGGTAATGTCAAGGATAATGCCTAAAAACCCTGTGATCGAGCCGCTGGTATCCTGGAGTGCCGTAACTGCTGAATTCACCGTTAGATGACTGCCGTCTTTGCGTACGTAAGTCCATTCATGTTCAACCTGGCCACCTAATCGGGCTAAGACAACAAAGGTTTCAAATCCGTCAATCTCCCGCTCTAACTGAGTTGACAATTCACGAGCCCATTTTTCTACTTCTGCCTGTAGATGAAAAATAGAGGTAGATTTTCCCACGACTTCTTCTGATGTGTACCCCAGCATATTTTCAGCACCAGGGTTAAAAATAGTAATACCCCCTGCTAGATCTGTGGCAATGATGGCTACCTGAGTCGCCGAATTAAATACATTTTTTAAGCGCAGATGAGCATTGGCCAGGTTTTCTTCGGCATGTTTCCGAGCGGTGATATCCATGACCGTTCCGGAAAAGTAATGATGCGTACCCGCACTCACTTCACTTACACCCAGTTCAATATATATTTCTTCTCCGGTCTTGGTGAGAGCTGAGACCTCCCTGCTGGTGCCAATGAACTCTGTTAACTCGGTGTGTAAATAGTGTTGTAGCGAGTTGTCATCCTCAGCGTGGGTCGAGTCATACATGAGATGACGGACATTTTTTCCAATTACCTCATCAGCATTATAACCAAAGATGTTCTCTGCGGCTGCGTTAAAGGATTGGATCATCCCCTCGTTATCAATGAGAATAACACCCACCATTGATGAGTTGATAATTGATTTATAACGTTCTTCGCTTTGTGATAATTCCTGACTCGCTTGCTCACGTTCCAAAACCCGACTCACCCACTGGCCCATCAACCGAACAAGATCCTCATCTCCTCCAGTGAAACGTTCTGCCCGAGGACTCGTCTTGGAAAAACTCAGTGTACCATAAATTTCACCTTGTATATGGATGGGAACGCCAATATAAGACTCAAGCTGGAAAGTCTCCCAACATGGGTGGCTAGCGTAGGGTGATTGGGACATCTCATTTATAGTCACCACTGCATTTTCCTCCAATGTCATGCTGCAGTAGGTGTCAGCTAATTTAAATACCTGGTTTTGAGCCAAAGTTGATGCTTCGGGGTAAAAGTACAACACTTTGAATTCATCATCTTTAATGTGACTGATTATGCCCAGGTCCATTTCCAGGGTCGCGGCGCCGGCTGCCAGTGTTTCTTCTAATTGTTCATTAACCGTTAGGTGGCTGGTGGCCGCTAGTTCGTATAAAATTCGAATTCGCTTTTGCTGAAGCTTAAGGTCATTGTTCAGGTTTGTAAGATTCTCTTCATAATGGATACGCTCAGAAATATCTCGACTCATCGCCAAAATCCGACCTTCGCCATCATTTCCGCCAGGATTAAAAAAGCGGGTGGCAGATTCTAACCAGATGTAGTGTCCATCTTTATGTCTGAATTTGTACGTGGATCTTACTGTTTCTTGGTGTTTGAGAATTTTTCGGTGTTCGAGTTGCACTATCCCAAGTTGATCCGGGTCAATAAAATCATATATGGACCGACCCTCCAGCTCTTCCGGCTCATAGCCTACGATTTGTTTGGATCTCTGGGTCGCAAACAGGAATCGCCCCTCCAGATCATGTTCTGCCAGCATATCGGTTGCTTCCTCAGTCAGAATTCTATAACGATGTTCACTGGTTTTCAGCCTGAGCAAATAGCGTTCTCGTGACCCGGCTATGGCCGGTGCCCACAAAAATAATCCAATGAGCAACAGCAAGGGGCCGCCAATTTGCCCCATGAGTTGTTTCAGTATATTTTGGAAAAAATTATTCGAAAGAAACGGATAAACGCCATTAGCAAGATCTAGGACACTACCCATCCACATGAGCCCCAAAGCAAATACAACGAAATACCAGCCTCTTTGGACCCGGAATTGATTTCTCTCACCCAAAATGGTAACAAAAATGAAAAGAACTCCAAAAATTAGAGCAAGCAGTATTTCAGCAATCAGGCTTAACAAAATTCACCTGCTTTCTACCGTTATTTCATATAATGACAATTCCACCTCCATGTGGCTATAATTCCTGTATATTTTCCACTGTTACGATACTTCGCTGAACTCAGTGCGAGCAGTTGCTGAGCCCACCGAAGCAGGCTTTATATTTTAAGTTTGGCGACCTTGCAAAAGCATTTGGAAAAACACAGAATATACCCTATAACCATTAAAAACCGCTACTTATGATATATACCTAAGACCTTAAATAGCAATATTGTGCGCCATTTCTACAAGCGGTTTCCGAGCTTGATAAATAATACGGAGTATGATATTAATGAACTTATATGCATTTGAGATGGATAGTTGTATTTGGTGGCGTCAGCGTCCATTTCATCCTTCCCCAGATACTGATTGCCGGGGCGTCATGTAGGACTTTACTAAATCTTTGAAATGATCCATGTCGAGTATCGGTTTACTGTAATAGTCATCAAAACCTTTCCCAAGATATTTTTCTTTATCGCCCATCATTGCGTGCGCTGTTAAAGCAATGACAGGGAGATTCTTTAGCTGTACTATCTTACGAATTTCCTGGAGTACCGTCACCCCATCCATACCTGGCAAAGCGATATCCAGAAGAATAAGTTCAGCTTGGCAGTCTGGCAGACCAGCCAATGCATCAGGACCATTTTCGAAGGTTATAATCTCATATTCGGAACCTAAAATTGCCTCGATCAGAAGCAGATTATCAGGATTGTCTTCAACCACTGCTATTTTCTTCATATTTTCTCCAACTCCTCTTTCAGGTAGGCGGTAAAAGTTTCCTCAGCGACCAATAATTCGGAAGCCACCCTTGAAATCACTTCCATATTTTTTTCCATGGCGGCCTGTTCCAGTTTAACCGAGAGGTTCGAAACCCCCATTCCACCTAGATTTCCAGTACTGGCAATAAGTGAGTGGGCGGTATTTTCGATGACTGCATAATCTGTGCGTTCAATAGCATGGGAAATCGCTTGTATTTTAGCAGGTGTTCTTTCCAAATACATCTGGATGAGCCCAATTATAAGTTTGTTTCCGCCTAATTCTTTCAGGCGTTTTAATACGGCAGGCGCTATTTCGTGCTGGCTCATTCCAGACCCTTTATTCCCACTGTCAAATGAAATCATTCCGGATCAACTCCTAAATATTATACCGGCACATATTATTCGTAATATTTTATTTTCTGTTACCCGCACCGAAAGGTCTATGTCCCTCGATGGAAACCGTGCCAAGCGATGTGCCCGGGATGACGAATAGTGGGCTCATATGGCTAACCCGTACTCGTTTCATAGTATTGCTGAAAAACTTTCCAGCTATGGATTGCTCGCAAGCATGCTTGAATTTGCTAATCATCATCTTCTTCTTCCACCACCCTCAGTATCTTTAAACCTCCCAAACCTCCCGCAACATAAAGGTAATTTCCTTTGACTTTGACGTGATTAACTGACTGAAGATCATCAAACCGGAAGCTGCCAATCATCTGGATGTCATCAACTTCACAATTCCTGGAATTAAATTTATCTCTTGACCAGGCTACATAAACGCCTGCCTCCCCGTTGGACATGTATAAAGTTTTGCCACTGGTTGTGGCTGCATTGGCAACGGTTACACTTTCGTCAAGATCAGGTATCACCGGAGGAGGAATTTCTTCGATGACTTCCCCATTTTCCAGGCAAATAATCTGGACACCTCCATTACCCAAAGCCACAACTGCTTTACGTCGATAAACTTCGATGGTCGATTTAGAAAAAGGGATATTAGCGCCTGAAAGTGAAAATTCCTCAAGCAATTCACCACTTTCATAATTAAATGTCAGAAGCCTGGCTGGTGTTCCGGCGATTATTGCGATCTCTTCGTCATCAGTACCAACACCTCTGGCGTCTTCCACCGGATATGAGAATTCAATTTCATGGTCTGATAACCTGATTACCGTTACCTGTCCTCCTTCAGCCCCGGATGTCACAAACAGATGGTGCGAGGATACCGCAACGTCCGTAGCAGCCCAACTGGGGATGTCAAAGGTCTCTGTCTCGTCAGTTAAAACCCCCGACCTTATGCGCACCCTCTCAACCACAGCTGGCGAATCGAATTCAGCTCGATCTGTGGCCATGGTGAGATAGAGATAGTTGTTCTTGTAGGCCAGTCCGTTTACATCTGAATCTGTAAAATACATGGATGAGATCAGTTCTGGATCTTCTTCATCCCTTACATTAAAAACATCTACCGCCCCCAGGAAAGGTTCACCGATCATATTGTATGCCACATAGGCCTTATTATCTTTCACATAAACATCGGTAGCCTGGAGGACCTCTCCACTGACTGTCGGTGATTCAACTTCAGCAATCAACACCAGATTAATCGGATTTTGACTTGCTTTGATCAAACCAGTGTCCTGGATACTGGTATCCAATTCAACAACTTCATTCATATAGGTAATTCGGCTTGACAATATTTGGAGATCGTTCTCAAGTGCAATACGAGTATTTTCAGGAGGCTCGGTGCATTGATTTAGGAGGCCGGCTAGCAGAAAACTGCCCAAGACTGCAATTGTGTTTGATCTTTTTTTGTTCATTATGTAAACCCTATGGTTAATGATAGTAAAAATATTTTCGTGAAACCGCTGACCAACTTTAGCTAGAATAGTTGGCTCGGTGTGTTCTATCTCTAATACATTGTAGAAGTTAAATTGGTATTTGATTTTTAAAAGGAGGGAATAATATTAGTGTACTTTCCCAGCAGCGGATAAAAATGTTATGTCATGCATGTTTTCTATTGGAAAATTATTCGTCAGCTCCCATCATCTCCCCGCTGAGACACATTATAAATAGCTGTGAGCATGATAATTGCCCCCATGATCTGGCTCCAGGTCAAGGCATGATCAAAAAAGATCCAATCAATGGTCACCGCTGAAATAGGCCAAAACATTTCCAGGATCGTGGCCTGACTGGCCTTCACCTGCTTCAGTCCATAATAATAAATGGAGAGCGCTACCGTACCGGAGGACAAGACAATCGCCACCAGATAAAATAATTGTTCCGAGTTCAACCCGGGTAAGCTCCCAAAGCCGACAAAGAACAGTAGATATAAACCACTCATGATGGCCGTAAGACCCAGCCTTAAAGGGGTGATGATCCGTGAGTCCAACTCACGTAAGCTGTATTTCCCCATAACCGTTGAAGAACCCCAGGCAAACGCTGCCCCAACCGCCAGCAGACCAGCCCAGACATTCTTACCCCCATCTTGCCACTGAGGCAGGATCTGCGGGAAAGCCACAAAATAGCTGCCCACCAAGGCCATGAAAGCCCATAAATAGAACCGACCACCAAACCGCTCTTTGAGTACAATCCGGGCTAGCAATATGGCGAAAATCGGCTGCAGCTTCTGTAACAACACGACTACCGAAAAATTGATATAGTTGATATAACTCAAAGCCCGGGTATAAGCCAAAGTCCCTAACAGCCCCCCAAAAAAAGCGATCCAAAAGATCGATATCCAGGTTTTACGGTCCAGCTGTTTGATCCGGGGCCAAAATTTGATCAACCAGGGTAAAGTGATCATCAGACCCAGGGCATGCTCGGCAAAAACAATAAACATGCTGGGGAGACTGAAAAGAGATTGACGGAGAAGTGCATCAAGGGACCATAAAAAAGCCGCCACTACAATGGCAGCCGGACCGGCATATTTCCAGGCCGAAAAGCGTTTTAACATTAGCGTGAGTGTTCCCCTTTCACAGGGCGAATATAGTCTGGTTATGCCTGTGATGGCTTAAAACCTGCACAGGCATAAATAATTATTGGATCATTTCAGGTAGGTGATCTTGTGCCAGCTACCGCTGGCTTCACCGTTGGTAAAGAGCCTGGCAAAATAAATTCCGGCCGCCTGCTGATTGGCGGGACGCCAGCGATATACACCTGATCTAGCCAACTGAATTGTCTCCACTGAGGCTCCCCGAATATCTGTGATCAACAATTCACCCAGAGCTCCATTTTGCAGCTCGATGTCAAAATTGATCTCCGGATTAAAAGGATTGGGGAAAGTATGGGCAATCCCTGCTGATCCAGGCAGATGCGGCAACCTGTCAGCCACCCCGGTAGCTGTCTGATCCAGCCAGATGAGCATCCGGGCCATTAATTCTCCCCGGACACTATCGCCATCCCCTGAAAAACCAGTTAAACCCTCCAGCCCAAAACCCAACAGAATGCTTGAATAGGTCTGATTCTTAACCGAAGAGCCACAAGAGATATCACCGGCAAAGGGATAGACAAATAAGGAGGAACCAGCTTCCTGGATCATAAATCCATCTGGGGAGGTTTGATTGCTGGCAGCGTTTGCACTGATAATGGAATAGTGATCAGCTATGCCCATCAATTCATGCTCAACATCTCCATAGACATAGGCACTGACCACATCATCGGAGGTCATTTCCACGGCGAAATATTCACTTAAAAAATCCGCAACAGCGGTGCCGCCACTACTCACGTCCTGCCCACTCATGAGTACCCTGCCACCACTTTCCAGATAATTGCTTATCAAGCTAATCCGATCCGCATCCAGAGCAGCCTCATGATCCCCCGTATACCATATAACTTTGGAACTGTTTTGCAGCCATTCCAGGCTGGGCAAGCCGCTTTCGGCAATATCCCAAACAGCATGGACCACTTCGGCGAGACTCAATGCATCCGTATAGTATGCTTGATAGTCAGCCGCCCCATCTATGATCCCATCATCATCAATTACGATGACATCCGGTGTGCCCAGCATCATCCTCAGGTCGTGATGATCAGGTTCCAGGATCTCATCCGAAGTGAAGCTGACCTCAAAAATAGCGATCTGAGGAGTAAGTGTATCGAGAACATCAAATTCAAAGGGCAAGTTGGAAATCTCAGATTGCATAAAATTGATGGGATCGAAATCGACCAGGTCTTCCCGGATATTAATGGGAGCCCCGTTGGCGGATAAACTGGCCATTAAATTATTGGCCGTTCCACCACTGTTCTTGACAATTAACCAGATCTCCACATTTTCACCTGGTGCGAGGATATTGTCACCATCCTCATCACTGACGATCAAATCAATAATACTGATGTGCGGGTTGACCTCATGCACCTCGATATCCGCCAGCATGGTAGAATCTGAGTCTGAAATGTTCAATATGGCAACTTCAGTATTAACACCTGCCCAACCCACCGACGCTGGAATGGTTTCAAAATCAAAATTGCGGTTATCAGTTGTACCCGGCCAGGCATCCCCTGGAGTAGATCCATTGAAATGACCGTCAGCCGGTTTGACATCTACCATACGGTGATTTTCATCGCTATTGGTGTACTGAGAATTGTCGATATGCCAAATCATCAAACCAGTCCCGGGTAAATGTTGTTCCGTCCCGATCCGCTGGCGATTCTCCACCAGAAAATACTCCTGACCCACATCCTGACCATGACTGTAATAGCCCCAGTAGGGATCCAGTTCTCCCTGAGTCCAAAGTTTCACGGCGAAAGCATTTTCCTCGGCATTGGGGAATTCCAGCAGATCCACATTCTCGGCTGGAAATACCGGGACAATCCAGCCCAGCATCTCTTTACACCAGGCCGACATATGCACGGGGCTGGAAGGGGTACTCCAGGAACCACTGGCCATGAGGCACCAACTACCCACACCCCCAGAGGAGTAATCCGTATCGTAAAGATCCGGTAAACCCAGAGCATGGCCAAATTCATGAGAAAAAACACCGATCTCGATCATCCCGCCGGTGGTACTGACTGCCGGCTGCATGATATAGTCATTGACCCGGATGGCAGTGCCATTTGCGCCCATATCGTCGGTGATATAGGCTGAACCCCACCAGCCGGAATAGACCCAGCGATGCGACCAGATGTAAGGACCACCACCTTCACCACCACGACCGGAGTGGGCAAAAAAGGCCGCATCAACATAACCATCATCATCCCCTGAATTAGCGACACCATCGGGACCATCATTGTCATACTGGGTGAAGTCGATCTCCGGATCAGCCAGATCCAGCGCATCACGGATAAATTCACCGGCACCACCGGGAGGTCCGTTAAAGCCATTGTCATACTGCTCTGATTGAGCGCCCTCATAAAAATCACTATTGTTACTCAGCTCGTACCAGCCATAAACTGTCCCGGATAGATAGAACTGATTGTAGGACATCTCTGCATAGTGCTCAGCCATGGTTGGTGTTGGCCAGGGACCATCAAACAATTCCTGCTGCAGCAGACCGCTTACCGTATCAAGATCATCATAATCTGAATAAGAGCCCATGATTACCGGGAAGCTCATGTAAACATCCTCGCGCAGGTCCCGTGTACCATTTTCTGCGTTTTGGATGTTAGCCGTCTTAATGCGCTGCATCTTGGCGACCAGACCCCCCTGGGAATAATCCAGAGCCATTATGGCAGTTTGATCCCGGACTTTCTGGGAGGCGATCACGCCAGGTTTAGCGGGTGAGGAGGCCAGACCCATAGACAGGGCAAATATATTGATGATGATGATTTTATTAAGCATAACAACCTTTATAGATGTAAATATATTTATTACAATTTTTAATATGCTTGGGAATTCAGTCTGGACAATGATTTATACCACAATAAGTGTGGAATTTTCCTAACGAAATTTCAGGTATAAAGTATTAATTATCCCAGATCAGCCACACTGCTCAGTCTTCCTGAACAACGTGAAGGATCTCCAATTAAAGGTAATTAACTGATCGAACCTGGAGGTTCTTCGTTACACTCAGAAAGACTATCGTAATAATTACGGGGTCCTGACAGCTCGTACAAAATCAGGAAAACTATGGAATAGATGATCCGGCTGCTCTTTTTCTACTAATTGAGCATCTGTAAAGCCATAGGTAACGCCTACAGATATGGCTCCGGCACCTTTGGCGGCGATGATATCCACGGGGTTATCACCCACCATGCAAACAGTTCCAGACCCAGCAAATCCCAGCTCATGAACACCAAAACGGATCACTTCAGGATCCGGCTTGGATACTGGCAAGGTATCGCGACCCCAACTGAATTTAAAATATCGGATCAGATCAAGCTCGGACAAGACTGCCTTGACAAACTCCTCCGGTTTATTGGAGATCACCCCCAGGGGACGGTTTTCATTTTTTAAATACTCTATCACCCCCGGATAGGGCTGGGCTGCATCAATAATATGATCACGATAAAAATCACGGAAGCGTTCCCAGATCTCAGTCACTAACTGATCATCCACCCGGATATCCGGGTGCTGAATCTGCAGACATTTTTCAACCAGAAAATGAGCCCCGAAACCAACATGAGAAAGGATCGTTTCATGGCTTAATTGTTGGTACCCCAGGGATTCGAACGCTCGGTTTAGGTTGGCAGTTATATCACGACTGGTATCAACCAGGGTTCCGTCAAGATCAAATAATATTCCAGCTGGATTAAGCATATTTCCTCATTTATCAGGGCCTCGTGGCCTACCTTTTTTTAACCGCAAAGAACGCGGAGGGCGCGAAGATAATTAATAAATGTTGACTTGTTATACCAATTACAGTCCTGCTAGCGTTTAAACAAGCTTTGCATTCCTGCGGTCTTTGCAAGTAAGAAAATAGTCAGCAATTTTTCAGCTTTGGTAGAAACAAAAGCGGCCGGTTCAAGACCAGCCTCTTTATCTGTTGGACAAGGATAGTACGATTATGTCAGTAGCTCCTTCACTGCCGCGTTGAAGGCGGGAACAACCTCAAATAGATCTGCCACAATACCATAGTTAGCCACCTTGAAGATCGGGGCTTCCGGGTCGGTATTGATTGCGACAATGCATTTTGAAGAGTTCATGCCTGCCAAATGCTGGATCGCCCCGGAAATTCCACAGGCAATATACAGGTTTGGAGAAACCGTTTTGCCGGTCTGCCCTACCTGATCAGCATGGGGTCTCCATCCCGCATCAACCGAGGCACGGGACGCACCAACAGCAGCGCCCAGAGTATCGGCCAACTCTTCGATGATCTTGTATTGGTCTGCGCCACCCATGGCCCGACCACCGGAAACAATGATACTGGCTTCAGTAAGTTCGGGTCGCGTTGAGGCTTTCATACTGGTATCGATCACGGTCACACCGCCTTCGCTTCCTGCAACAGTCAGACTTTCAACGGCTCCAGCGCCTGATCTCTCAACTGCAGCGAATACATTGGGTCGCAAAGTCACGATGACCGGCAACTTTTTCGCAGCAATTTCCAAAAAGGCTTTGCCGGCATACACTGGACGATTGACCACCAGATGGTCGCCCTCCCAGGCTGTCTTAATAACATCACTGAGCAAGCTGGCCTGCGCCTTGGCTGCCAGCAGAGCACCCAGTTCCCGGCCCATGGCAGACGAACTGAGCAGAACGACGGCTGCAGAACTCATACTCAGGGCCTCCTTGAGTAGATCAGCATAGGCTCCCGGTGCGTACACACTCAAGGCACCATCATCAGCGGTGAGCACCTTATCGGCACCGTAACTGGAAACAGCGGCTGATAGACCGGCTATACCGGAGCCAATCAAACAGACAGACAGTTCACCTCCTGCGGTATCCGCCAGGCGACGACCTTCTGAAATTGCCTCCAGGGCATATGATTTTAATTGACCCTCACGCTGTTCAGCAAAAACTAATATGTTACTCATGATGACCTCCTAAAGGACCTGAGCTTCATCACGAAGCAGTTTGACCAGTTCTGCGGCAGCTTCCGGGCCTTCACCCACGATTCGCCCATCTGGTTTTTTGGGGGGATAGCTCATCTCCAGAATCTCGATCCCTTCCCCAGCCAGTGAAATCTCTTTGATCTCAAGCGGTTTGCGCTTGGCTTGCATGATACCCTTTAGTGCTGGGTAACGTGGCTCATTCAAGCCCTTTTCAGCCGTGATCACACATGGCGTTTGGGCGGTGATGGTCTCTTTACCACCTTCAATATCTCGAATGACAGTGGCAGTTCCATCAAGCAGCTCCAGGGATTTGGCTGTCGGCAGGACTGGCATCCCAAGGATCTCACCCAGTATAGTGGCCACCTGATGTCCATAGCCATCAATGGCCATCTTGCCTGCCAAGACCAGATCCGGCTCCAGTACCTTGATCTCTTCCGCCAAAGCTTTCGCCACGGAGAAGCCATCGGCTAATGCTGCGTTCTCAACTTTGAGCAAAACGCCACTATCGGCACCCATGGCCATGGCCGTCCGCATCACGGGCTGAGCTTCCTCGCCGCCTAATGTCAATACGATTATCTCACCCGCCCCGGCTGCTTCTTTGAGTTTCAAGGCTTCTTCTACGGCATACTCGTCATAGGGATTCATTACATACTTAACATCACCAGGATCGATGGATAGACCATCCCCTCCAATAACCACCTTTGTTTCAGTGTCAGGTACTTGCTTGACACACACGACAATCTTCATTATGGGCTCCTTCTTCATTGATCAACTTCAGTTGGGCAAATTTCAGTCCACATTGCCCGGATCGAGCGATGGTGAAGATATTTTTCCAGGCTCAATAAACAAAATATTTCAACATACCGACTGGTCGGTTTGTAATATATTTCCTGCAAATTGAAATTCAATAGCTGCTTTTACTTTCAAGGCGTTTATCTCAATTAGTTCATTTATCAGACAAAGAAAATAGCCATCCTCGCTAGAATTATTAGTTTAAGTCCAATTCAAAAGGACCCACTATGCTACTCAACAAAACCTTACCCGCTATTGTCACCCTGCTCCTCCTAACGAATTGTGATCAGAATTCTGATGGCTTTCGGGTCACAGCGAATCGAGTAGATGAGGCTCAGTTCAGTGCTGAAGCGCTAAGCCCAAGCACCTTGAGATCCAATTATCCCATGCTAGCTAATTCTTCCCTGCCCCAACCCATCATCTTCAAGCTCAGTTTGAATGGCCAGGACAATGAGGCTGGATTCGGTGTAGACCATCAGATCATTGTGCCCCGGGGTGTCAGTGAGTTTTATGCTCCATTGCTCAAATTTGGAGTTCATGCCCCGGTCTTCAGCAGTGAGACTCCACCACTCGAAGCAGCTGCAAATGTGCATTTCCGGGTGGATCTGCGACCCATACTGGAAGCGTTGGCAGATCCGGGCTTTTATGTTAGCCCCACCAATGACACCATTTATGCTGATGCCTTTCAGGGACTTTATCTGCTTGGCGGTACGGCTCCTTTACGCTGGATCTGGGACGATCCACAGGCTCTGGCCAATACGCGCTTTGAGGATACTGATCAGGATTCCATCTATGAACTCAGCATCCGATTTGAGCCACCGCAGACCGAAGTGGGATATCGCTTCTGGCAACTGACTGAAGACTTGTCCGGTTTACCCCACTTTTCCAGCCCGCAAGCCCCACTACTGGAAGCGCTCACCAACCTGGCCCTGGAAGAGACCATCTTGAATATCCGGCAGGATAACGCTTTCTCGGCTGGCAAGGAATGGCCGGGTGTCTGGACACGGGACATCGCTTATGCAGCCCAACTCTCGCTGGCTTACCTCTTTCCAGAAAATGTCAAATCCAGTTTAAGGGCAAAACTGAGCCCTGAGGGCCGCATTATACAGGATACTGGAACCGGGGGCTCCTGGCCCGTTTCCAGTGATCGCCATCTATGGACCCTGGCGGCCTGGGAGGTTTTTCTGGCTACGGGTGACCAGTCCTGGCTGGCTGAAATCAGAGACCCGGTGATCAGGGCCTTAAAAGAAGATCTTTTGTGGAATCGTGATCCCATATCAGGGATGCTCCTTGGTGAAACCAGTTTTGAAGATTGGCGGGAACAAACCTACCCGAATTGGATGTCCCCCGCCGATATACATGCTTCGCAGGCCCTGTCTACCAATATCATCTTTAAACGCGCCCTGGAAATCGGATTGGTCCTGGCCACCACCGACCGCGATATTCCCCGTTCCTGGCCAGCATTGATCACACGGCTTGATCAGAATATTCTCAACCATTTCTGGAGTGAATCACTTAACGCTCCAGCTAGTTACATAATTTCAGGCCCGGCCTGGCTACCGGCCGCCCACCGTGACCTGTTGGGGGAATCCCTGGGCATCTTGCTGTGCCGTTCCTTTAAGCCAATTGCAGCCCAATTGGTGTCTTCCTACCCTCGCAGCCGGTATGGAAGCCCTGTGATATCTCATCAACTACCGCACTCCCCCCCGTATCACAACCAGGCAATCTGGCCTTTTGTGGAGACCTATGCCCTGCTGGCTGCCAGGCAGGTTGGTAATCAGGCAGCTTACCGGCATAGTTTCCAGGGTCTCATCAGAGCAGCCGCCCTCTTTCTCACTCATCGCGAGAATTACCACTACTCGACTGGCCGGCCGGATCAAACAGAGATCAACTCTGATCGTCAGTTATGGAGTGATGCCGCCTGGCTGGGCGCGATATACAAAGGCTTGTTCGGTTTATCCATCAATTACAATTTTGATCAGGGAAATTTTGAGCTGCTCCTGGACCCAAACAATCCCTTCTCATGGGATCAATTTTCAATTACAGATCTATACTTGCATGATACCCCCATAAATATCACCCTGGAAGGTCTGGGGTCCCGAACATCATCCATAAGGGTAAATGGCACTGAACATGCGCTAGGTAAACCGATTCGGTTGAGGGGTGAAGCGCTGGATATAGTGCTCCAGTTAGCAGATCCAGAGGCTGGCGATTCAGCAACAGTTCAACTTGTTGAGCAGCTACTTCCAGATATACCAAGCACCTCGTGGTCAGGGGATACACTTAGCTGGACCAGCAGTTCCGGAACGAGTGTTTTAGAAGTAAATGGCCGGGTACTGGATACCCTGACCAGCTCTCCCAGTTTGCTGCCAGATAGCCTGGTGGGTTTCTATTCTCTGCGGGCTCTGGATTCAACAATGACCCTTGGCCTGCCCAGTCGACCGCATTATAGAGGGCCTTCCGCCGCATTGGTTTTGACTAGCCAGGAGCCCTATTTCATTGAACTGGGGCAGGCAAGCACTTTTATAGAAATGAGCTTCTCGATCCCCTCGACTGGCAATTATCTCTTACGATTTATCTACAGCAATGGATCTGGCCCCATCAATACGGGGAGTACCTGCGGGTTGGCTAAACTTAAGATCAATGACTGGTGGCTGGAACAGATGGTCAGTTTCCCCCATACAACCAGTTGGGGCAATTGGCAGCTGACTTCCTGGTATAAGGCACAATTTCAAGCGGGCCAAAATACCCTGATGTTGGATCAGGAAAGTTTACCCGTCAGCAATATGGACGGTAAGGTGAACCTGTTTCGGGTTCAGCGAATTGAGATCGTCCCAATCCCTGAATGACCGATCATTCGGCCTCTTCTGCAGGTAGCAGATAGAGTGGAAAGATAGTTTCACCATAGGGTCCCACGCCCTTGGCGAGAAACTGCTGGTATTTTTCCTCGGTATAGGGAGCGCCCGGTACTGGTGCAGCAATGGTATCACCAAAATAGTTTCTACTATAGGCTTTCACTGAACGTGGATCCCGGACTATCCTGACCCCGCGAACGCCGGCAATACTGGCCGCAACCATATCATTATCAGCATCGCCATAGAATATATGTAGCCCCAATTCTGAGATCACTTCATGCTTGGTGGTGTACTTCTTACCGGTTTTGGGGTCTTTCCTTTTTGTGGCAAAAAATAAATTTTGGTCTTTCTCAATAGGGAAGCCCAATTCTCTGGTTAAATATCGCCCAACCGCTTCACCATTGATACCTGGCCGGGCGGTAATAAAATAGACCTCATGTCCCTGGGATCTCAAAAACTCGATCAAGTCCGCAACTGGTTTGATGATCACAGAATGAAGACTGTCGTGTGTGTTTATCCAGCCAAAATCAATCTGGTCAGGATCATCACTCATCTGGGGGGCTATCAAAAAATTATCGCGGGAGAAAACGACCGTGTCATCGATATCGAAACCTACTTTTAATTGCCCAAGTATTCTTTCCGGTGTCGCAGGGGTCTTTACCGGGTGACAGGCAGTTATAAAAAGGATCAGACTAAAGCTGAATAGCTGGATGGTTCGCATTGTTACAAATTCCTTATTTCAATTTTCAATATTTATTCAATTTGCCAGTTTGGCTTATTGCCAGCGGAAAGAACCGGCCAACCCAAACCACACCTCAGCGTATTTTTCTCCCAGGCAGTCCCCGCAAAACAAGAAGTCAAATCAGGCGGATAAAAATAGTAGCAAATTCAATAACAGGTACTCATTTTTAAAGCATGATCACACTACCCATATCTACCACTGAAAAAAAACTGACCTACCTTATCTCTGGTCGCTTCTCCCATGAACGGCTGGATGGCTTCATGATCATGGTATCCAACCCTTATCAATGGCTGTTGCCGACCTTGTTCTTTGCCATGATCCTGATCTATGTGGATTGGAGATCTGGACTACAAGTGCTCCTGATGAGTGGCCTAAGTGCTGGTATCGCTGATAGTATCAATACGCGCTATATAAAAATACATACTGACCGGGTCAGACCGGGTAAACAATACCAGGACATCAGATCCCTGGGAGTAATGAACAAGGGGGATAAATCTTTCCCTTCCAACCACGCCTCCAACACCATGGCCTTTGCGTTGAGTTTTGGTTTGATTCTTCCCTGGACTATGTGGATCATGCTACCGCTTTCACTTTTAGTTGGATATTCCAGAGTTTATTGTGGCGCACACTTCCCCCTCGATGTATTAGCAGGCTGGCTGCATGGCGCCGGCTGGGTGCTTCTGATCAGTTTGCTCCTGGGGCTGTTATAACACTGCCACATCATCTCGAATAAAGGTGTAGTGTACAATACTAATATCAGTTGCATACTGTCTATGTTATAATACCACTTAAAAAGGGTGAACTCATGTTCACCCTTTTCTTTTTACAAATCCGTTTGGAAGATTTAGTAAATAACTTAAAGCGTTTTCTTCAAGGTGTTGTATTCTTTTTCAAGACCAGCGATCTCTGCCCGAATGGCCTGCAGGCGCTTTAGCACAGAATCTGGATCTGCTGCTGCCTGGCTGGCAGCGGGAGCAGTTTTAACAATTCGTTTTACTGCTGCTCGTTTAGTTTTTGCTTTTGATCTGGTCTTCCTTTTTTGGGGGCCTCTGCTTGTCTTGCCCCAGTTACTTAAGGTAACAACCGAAACTCCATATTTCTCGCTGGCAGCTTTCATACCCCCACGTTTGTTTTCGGCATTAAATGCAGCAATAAACTCGACCATCTCAGCTTTTTCGTCTGCAGTATAACGTCTTCCCTGTTTGCCTTTAGCTGCGCTTCCGGCCATTTGTTCACCTCCTGTATGTATGATGTAATTAAACTCCGGCAAAACTAGAGTTTTAACTCAGCATTACCAAGAACTTTATTAAGTTTAATTATTTTAACAACCCGTATGAAAGAAATAATCATTTTTAGCTTTTACTTACTATTGCTTTTGCTGTTTTCAGGGGAACTTCCTGTTATAGATCTATTGGGAGCTGACTTAAATTATTTAATTTCGAAGACCAACTAAATTTATTTTCGGTAAGCTACTTTATGTTTTATGCTGTCCCAGACTTCATCCATTTCTTCCAGTGTCGCAGCTTCGATATCTCTGGCTTCAGATTCGAAAACTGCTTCCAATGCTCTAAATCTTGAGTCAAACTTATCGATGGCAATTCTCATTGCGGTCTCGCTGTCGATCTTCATCAAACGGGCCACATTTACCAGAGCGAATAACACATCACCAAACTCCTCACGCGTGCGTTTTGCATCTCCTTGCTGCCACTCATCGACTAGCTCATCAATCTCTTCATGAAATTTAGCAAGTGCTGGTAAAACATCATTCCAGTCAAAACCAACGTTGGATGCTTTTTCCTGGATCCGTTGCGCTCTGATCAACCCGGGTAAGTTTTTCGGAACGCCATCTATCCAACTTTTTCGCCCTTCACTTTTCTTAACCTTCTCCCAATTTACTAGTGCATCTGCAGCCCGGTTGGCTTCACTTTTATTTTTACCAAATACATGGGGATGTCGACGGATCAATTTTTCATTGATGGAAGCCAGACTATCCTGGAGTTTGAATTGCCCCTGCTCTTCAGCCATTTGAGTCTGCATGACCACGTGCAGCATCAAGTCACCAAGTTCAGTTTGTAACTCCTCTGGTGATCCTGCTTCAATAGCCTCAACTACTTCGTAAGCTTCTTCGATCAAATAGGAAGTTAAACTCTCAGGCGTTTGTTCCCGATCCCAGGGACATCCATCCGGCGCCCTCAAACAGGTGACGATCTCCTGTAATCTAGCAAGCTCTTCGGCAACCGTTAACTTGGATCTCTCAGTCATCTATTCCACTCTACTTTTACTTACTTTAACCTTTTCAATGCGATTTTTCTCGACGGAAATCACTTCAAACCTGAAGCTCTTATATTCGATAGCCTCACCTTGATCAGGGATGGTACCCAGGCTAAAATATATCAGACCACCAACCGAGTCGTAATCCCGGTCTTCTGAAAACTCGATTCCCAGGATCTCAGCAACATCATCCAGGGGTGTGGCTGCTTCGATCAGGTAGACATCAGGTGCAAGTTCAACTATCTCAGTATCTGCAGTAGAATCATCGATCTCATCTTTCAGATCGCCTAGTACTTCCTCAATGATATCTTCAACCGCTACCATCCCCGAAAATCCACCGTACTCATCGACTACGATCCCCAGTTTTTGTTTCTGGTTCTGCATCTCCCGAAGCAGCGCATCAATAGGCTGGTGTTCTGGTACAAACATGGCGGGTCGAGCCAGACGCTCCAGATTTATCCGATGGGAACCACTGTGGAGATAGGGTAAAATATCCTTAATAAAAACAATTCCCTTGATCTGGTCAATCTGGTCACGATAAAGTGGATATTTTGAGAAACCGGATTCTTTAATGATGGTCAACACATCGCTGCGACTCATTTCTGTATGAAACATCACTACATCAGGCCGCGGGATCATGATCTCCTTGGATTGAGTGTCACCAAATTCGATCACGGAATGGATCATCTCTTTCTCATCTTCTCCAATGACCCCCTGATCCTGACCGAGTTCTACCAAGGCCTTGATCTCTTCGTCTGAAGTAAAATTCTCCTCAGGTTGAACGCCAAATAAATTAACCATTTTCTCAATTAACGTATAAACAACCTGGGCAAAGGGTGAAAATAACTTAAAGATAAAGGATAAACTGCCGACAATCCGCGAAGCAAAACCGAGGGAATGACGCATGGCAAGCACCTTGGGTGTGATCTCACCGAGGATCACCAGGACGATCGTAAGTACAACGGTCTCGATGGCTAAGGCAAAGATCTGATTAAATCCATGCTCTCGGGCAATTCCCACCGTGATGAGAGCGGCCATGGAGGCCAGAGCAACATTTACAATGGTATTTCCGGTTAGGATGGTGATCAAAAGGCGTTTAGGGCTTGTTAATAGTCTGACAATAAGACGTGAAGATGGGGCAATATCATGTTTTAATTTTTCCACATCATTCCGTTTTAAATTAAACAAAGCCGTTTCTGAGCCTGAAAAATAAGCTGAGCTTAACAAAAGTAGAATAAAGAGCGCTGACTGCCAAAGCAGGGGAGATTCAATTATTGCGGTATAGTCCATTACGATCCTAGATCTCTAACTTCAGTAAATATCGGTCTTCTAAAAGGGTCATCTGGGCTTTTTGGCCGGAAGTTTTATCTTCATAACCACATAAGTGTAAGCAGCCATGAATTAACACTCGCTGCAGTTCATTCCGAGCATCAGATCCATAGCGAAGGGCATTTAGTTTGATCTGCTGCAGAGATAAATATATCTCACCTTCCAACTGTTCATCCGGTTCATTCAAGTTAAACACGATAACATCAGTATCCACATCCAGATCAAAATACTCCTTTTTAAGTTTTCGTAGGCTCTTCCGCCCCAGGAATATAACATTTATATAGTCAGATGTTTTGTCTTCTCCCCCAATAACCAGCTCAACGCTTTTCTTCATCAAGTCGATATCTACTTCGGGATCCGGGTCAATTATCTCAATCTGCATATCAGTTAAAATAGCTAAGTTTTAATGAGGGATCGCCTAGTCTTCATCATCCATGATGTGCAGTTTTTTACGTTGCCCTGGATATTCGATCCGTTCATGCATACTGCCAGTGAGCACAGGCATCATAGCACCTTTAATTGTCTCAAGGTCCCGAAATGTTAGGGGACAATTGATCAATTCTCCACCTTTGATGCGACTCTCAATGATCGTATCCATAAGTGTTTCAAGGCGTTGCGGATTGGGATTTTTGATCGAGCGGGAAGCCGCTTCAATTGCTTCCGCCAACATCAGGATACCCGTTTCCTTGGTATTGGGTCTGGGGCCAGGGTAACGAAAATCTGCTTCATTGATCTCTGAGCCGGTTTCCTTGGCACGTTCCAGAGCCTGTTGATAAAAATACTCTACTCGTGTCCGTCCGTGATGCATGGGAACAAAGTCGGCGACAATTGAGGGTAATCGGTATTCATTGGCCAGTTTAATACCATCCTTGACATGGGCAACGATCACCGTAGCACTTAACCGGGGTGAAAGTTTCTCATGCTTGTTGGTTCCTCGTAATTGGTTCTCAATAAAATATTCCGGTTTTTCAGCCTTACCAATATCATGGTAATACGCACCCACTCGGGCCAGTAATGAGTTGGCTCCCACGGCTTCAGCAGCCGCCACAGCAAGATTACCCACATCAATACTATGTTTAAAGGTTCCCGGTGCTTTCATGGCCAGATTGCTTAATAGCTTATTATTAAAATCCAGCAGTTCAAGTAGCGTTAGATTGGTTGTTATCTTAAACGATCGTTCAATCAAAACCAGGAAACCGTAGGTCAGGAGCGGTGAAAGAAAACCGTTAGCTGCTGCAAAGATCATGTGCTCCATTACGGATTCCCAGCTACTGAACTGGATCATCTCAAAGACAGCAATAACTGCAACATACCCTGAAGTAACAGCCAGTATACTCCAGAGTATTTGTGAACGGGACCTTAATCTGCGAACCGTATAAATGGCCAATGAAGAAACAAACAGATTGGCCACAATAAAGGGGATGTTATTACTTAGAATGATACCCGTAAGCATGGTTAAAGACACCATAATGATAAACGCTATTCGGCCATCAAAAACCACCGTGAAAATCATGGCAGCGATGCTCATGGGAACAAAGAACTCTGACCATTGCAATTTATAAACTATGGTGTGAGCCATGGCCAATGTGAGAATAAAAATAATACCCACCAGTGCGATCAGTTTTATGTCATTGAAGATCTGACTTCGGTAGGTTTGCAGGTAGGCAAAAAAGAAAAATAACAGGAAGGCTGAAAGCAGTATCTTCCCCATAATGGTCATTAAACGATTAGCGGCAGATTCTCCATAGCCCCTGCGAATGTATTCTTTTTCAAGTGAATCGAGTTTTTGTTTTATTTGCTCAGTAACGCGGGTGTTAGCATCGACGATCCGCTCATTTTTAAAAACTTTTCCAACGCTGATGGGAACCAGGTTCCGTGCTTCCGCTTTGCGATTCTCAGTAAGCTCTGTGGAATAATTCAGGTTTGGTACCATGACAGCGCGAGCCATATCTTCAGTCAGTTGGAGCATGTGAGGATCACTATTCAGGTAGATACCGACCAGCACTTTCTGAACACTTTCCCAGGCTTCATTCATATCACGAAAGTCCTGAGGATTCCGACTGGACTCCTTGCCACGCATGATCATGCTAATCCGGATGTGTCCCTCACCAGGTGGCAGATCCCCAATTATCCCCAGCATATACTGGGGCAGGAGCGCCTGTTTTACCGAATTTGTCAATTGGCGGGTCGAGGGTCCCTTCTCCAGAAAGAAGCTCCAACTGGGAGTTCCCAGGTCTTTTAAGCCCTTATCCTGCAGATCATGCTTGATATTGAGGACGTGAAGGGAGTCTTCCTGCAGCAGATAAAGCAGGGAATCGGCAACCACACTATCCTGAATCGTTTGCCAGTAACCCCGTTTGACGCTCAGCTCTTTTTCTGCCTGGTACCAGAGGGCCAGTTGGTTCCGAATCTGATCCAGACGCGTATTTACCTGATCACGACTGGTATTATCCCAGATAAAGACTGGCAGGATCGCATCTTCGCGGATGAGCCGATCTTTTTCCAAGGCACTCTCAGTTTTTAAAATATCAAAATCAAATGGGGCAATTATAGTCTCTGTGGTGATCTGATCTACGGCATAGTCGAACTGAAACATCTTGCCCTTCGGGAAAAATAGAGCTGTGCCAACCAGCAGTAATAGGATTAATGAGACCTGGCTGATTCTGAGCCAGAGGTGGTATTGTTTCTCATCACTAACGACCTTTTTCGATTGTGGTAGCATGCAGTGATTATAATCCTTTCAAGAGCTGCTTCAAAATAACAAGTTTCTGTACTTCTGAGGTACCCTCGCCAATGGTTAATACTTTGGCATCTCGAAAAAAGCGCTCGACTTTAAATTCTTTTATGTATCCATAACCACCATGTACCTGAACGGCAAAGTTGGTGGCCTGAACAGCGATCTCTGATGCTTTTAATTTGGCCATGGCTGCGGCTTTAACCACATCTTCTCCCTGATCTTTAAGATAACTGGCGTGATAGACCAGGTGTTTGGCAGCTTCGATCTCGGTGGCGATCTCAGAGAGTTGCAATCCAATCCCCTGAAACCGGTGAATCTTTTTCCCAAAGGCCTCGCGTTCATCCGAGTATTTCAGAGCAGCCTGCAGGGCACCTTCTGCCAGACCCAGGGATAAGGCAGCCACGCTGATCCGGCCGCCAACCAAAGCAGCCATCATTTGTTTGAAACCCACATCCAGTTTTCCCAACAGTGCATCACCGGGAACCCGCATATTCTCAAAGGTTAAAGCCCGGGTATCAGAAGCTCGCCAACCCATTTTATTTTCAGGTGGGCCGATGATGAATCCTGGTGTTTTGGGATCAACCATAAAAACTGATATTCCTCCGGGGCGTTTTGCGGTACGGTCGGTTACTGCCGTAAGATTACAAACACCAGCATAGCCGGCATTGGTGATAAAATTCTTAGAACCATTGATGATCCAGTCTGCTCCATCCCGGACAGCTGTGGTCCTGGTGCCGCCGGCATCAGAACCTGCCTCTGCCTCAGTTAGACCAAAACAAGCCAGATATTTACCGGCGATGAGGTTTTCCAGGTGCTTCGCTTTCTGAGCCTCATCTCCAAAAAGAAAAATCGGATAGGTACCAAGAGAGATATGGGCGGCCACGGTAATGGCAACCGAGGAGTCAACCTTGGCCAACTCTTCAATAACCAGAGTATAGGCCATCGTATCCATCCCCGCACCTCCATATTCCTCAGGAAATGGAATACCCAGGAGTCCTAATTCAGCTAATTTGGGAATCAGTTCAGTGGGGAAGCGTTCCTCTTTATCAAGAGCCTCAACGATAGGCGCCACTTCATTTGCGGCAAAATCGCGCACCATATCCTGGATCATGTAGTGCTCTTCCTGAAAATACTGCTTCATCTCAATGTCCCTCTCATCTTAATCTACACCAAAGAACTACCATTTGATCACTGAGGCACCCCAGGTGAAACCGGCACCAAACGAGGCAACAACAAGGTAATCACCCCGATGGAGCTTCCCCTCAGCCATGGCTTCATAGAGCGCAATGGGAATGGATGCTGAGGTTGTATTACCATATTTATGGATATTGGAATAGACCACTTCATGCAATTTGAGATCCAAACGCTTGGCAACTGCCTCAGTGATACGCAGGTTAGCTTGATGAGGTACCACCAACTTGATCTGATCTTTCTCAACCCCGGCTTTTTCCAAAGCCTCTTTGATGACCTGGGGGAACTTGGTGATAGCATGTTTGAATACGCTGCGTCCATTCATTTTTACCCGACCATGCCCCTGGTCAAGCAGTGCATGGGTAAGCAGGGGGTTATCCAGGGTGGAAGGCGTACGCATCATAAGATCCTCTGCATAGCGCCCATCTGAATGAGTGACAACCGAGAGTAGTCCCCGATCTGTATCCGTTGCCTTTAGCACAGTTGCTGCAGCTCCATCGCCAAATAGAACAGCCGTGTCCCGGCCCTCTGTGGAAAAATCCAGGGCAACTGATTGAACTTCTGAGGTGATAAGCAGAATATTGTCGTGGGCCCCTGATTCTATAAAAGCTTTAGCAATGGATAATCCATAAAGAAATCCTGAACAAGCCATCCGAATGTCCACTGCCGGAGTACCCGGAATTCCCAGGCGCCTGGTCATCATGGGACCGCCACCTGGCACAAAATAGTCACTGGCCATGGTAGAGAAGATGATATGATCTATATCCTCAGCGACCATACCTGCCTTCTCAAGCACCTCTTCAGTGGCTTTCAAAGCCAGGTCAGTGGTACACTCTCCATCCACATGGTGACGTTCCTGGATACCTGAACGTTCCCTGATCCATTGGTCTGAGGTGTCCATTATTTTTTCCAGATCCTGGTTCGTGACAATTTTGGGTGGCACATACATCCCAATGGCATCGATATAGGCTTTTCTCATCTTCATTCCCTCTAATTCATCAATCGGATATCTTTTAGTTCCAGTTGAATAGTCTTACGTCCCTGCCACTCATTCTCAGCAAGTACGTAGGCCATTTCTAAAGGTTTATTTGCGTACAGGAGTTCAAGATCTTCTGCCATACCAAACCCGATGGCATCCAGAACGGTGCGTCCCTGGCGAACTTTTAATTTCAGGTGATTTTTGCCCACGATCTTAGGACGTGGATAGCCGATCACCTCCAGGTTCTGGCTGGCAAACAACGGTCGCATATTGCCCGGTCCATAAGGAGCCAGGCGTCGCAGGGTTTCCATTAGCTGTGAATTGACATCGGTAAATTCGATCACCGATTCGATCTTCAAACGCGGACTCATCATCTCCTCTGTGATCATTTCCATGGCCACTGCCTGAAAGCGCTGTTCGAAAGCCTCAAGATTGACGGGATCAATGGTCATGCCTGCTGCCATGGTATGGCCGCCGAAGGTCACTAACAGATCTGCACATTTTGAAAAAGCCGCGTGCAGGTCAAATCCGGTAATACTCCGGGCCGATGCTTTCCCCACGCCATGGTTCACGGCAATTACAACAGTGGGAACATGGTATCGTTCTTTTAATTTCGAAGCCACAATACCGATCACGCCATGATGCCAGCCTTCTTTGTGTAATACGAGAGACCGTTTTTCGCGCGGATCGGATTGGGAGTTGGACTTGCGAACGGCTTCATCAAATATCTTCGCTTCCACCATTTTTCGCGCTTCATTTTCAGAATTCAGAACAGCTGACAACTCGCGGGCTTTTGATGAAGTATCCGCCGTCATAAGATGGACAGCCCGCATGGCTTCACCCAGGCGACCAACAGCATTGATCCGTGGTCCCAGACCAAATAATACGTCAGATACCGTAACCTCATCGTGGGTGATCCCTGCGACCTTCTTCAGGGCTTTGATCCCCGGTCGTTTCCCCTGACTGATCAACTTGAGCCCTTCGCTGAGGATGATGCGGTTCTCTCCGGTGACCATTACAATATCAGCAGCTGTGCCAATGGCAGCCAGATCTAGATTCTGATAGGCCTGTTCTGCTGCCAGGCCGCGACTTTTACTGATGGCCTGGGTCAGTTTAAAGGCGACCCCGACACCACATAGATGCTTGTTGGGGTATTCACAACCGGCCAGTTTGGGATTCAAAATAGCCACTGCGTCCGGTAGTTGATCATCAGGTATGTGATGATCGGTGATTATCATTTTGATCCCTTTTCCATGGGCATATTCAGTCTGCTCAACTGCTGTGATACCACAATCACAGGTGATGATCAATTGGGCACCAATCTCAGCTGCATAATCGATCCCCTGGTGTGACACGCCATAGCCTTCATTGATCCGGTCCGGGATATAATATTCTGATTTCGCTCCAATTGACTGGAGAAAAAGATGCAATAGCGCAGCTGCTGTTGTGCCATCTACATCATAATCCCCAAAAATCAGGATGGGTTGGTGCTCATCCAGACACCTGGAGACCTCGGCTACTGCCGTTTCCATATTAAGCATTAGAAAGGGATCCAGCAAATGAGAGATGGACGGGTTAAAAAACTCCCGGGCCGCATCCATCGATCGTAGCTCCCGGCGCCAAAGAATGCCTGATACGACAGGAGAAACACCTAGAGCAGCAGCCAGAGTATCAATTTCTGCTTGGGGACTATCTTGAATGATCCATATTTTTTCCATAATTAATCAGTCCATAGTATAAACTTCTTCTCGGTTTTATTCACAGGAAAAACAAATTCATTTTTCTTTTTACAACAAAACATTACCGTTATTTGCGAAACAGGCCTGATATCAGAGCTAACCCGCTTATTTCATGAGGGTGAGCAAAAGCAAACATAAGATGTCATTTACAGTATAATGCAAAGTTTTTCTTAAAATACACTTTGTACACAGGTGTTTCTTACTGAGGAGTTTTGAATTTTACCAAGGCGGAAAGATGAACCTCCCTTCGACAGGCTCTGGGACCACCCGCAGACGGCCCCGTAGGACCGTTGAGGACAGATTTAGCTTTCCGACGCAGGTAGAATTTAAAAAAACCAGTAAGATTGCATTCCTTCATGAAATATGCGGGCCAAGCCCCTGCTGGTCAGAATCTCTAGAGTGCACCACTCACTGAAAATTCTGGTTGGTAAGTTGGTTTCTGTAAGCTTCCGGGGAAGATTATTGATCGGGTGCTTTTTTCACCAGTTCCCTTGTAAAAAAAACACGTCTGATTCGTAATAAATAGGTGGATCTGTAAGCCGGATTCTGTCTTATCCTCTATGAGCATGAGGCAGCCATTGATCTGGATCCCGGTTTGCACCGTGATACAAGCTTCCCACCCGAAGAGTATCATCCAGGATGATCTGGCGGACCACCAATCTCTTCTGCTTGGAATTGCTCCGGTTGGGGTTTTCCCACATGGTCAATTACTTGACCACGGCGTGAGCTCTTACCTCACGATTTCACCCTTACTCATCAACGTCCAGTTGTATTAGGCGTAGATGAGCGGTATCTTTTCTGTGGCACTTTCCATCCCCACCAGTTGGTGGGGTCCCATGCTGCGAACATGGGCAACCCGTCCTGCGGAGTCCGGACTTTCCTCCCGGCAAAAGCCAGGCGACTGCCCGATCCACCCATATTTTAAAAAACGATTAGAAAGTAATGTAATTGTAGCGGTCTAAAAGAAAAATGACCTCCAAAAGCAGATCATTTTTTAATTAAATATTCTCTAACCTGAATAATTCATAGCCACTAAGTCACGAAGGTCCAAAGTTTTAATAAATATATGCTTAGCAAAAATTATCATTCACAGATGCAAATAATTCTGTTTAAAATGACCTTGCTCATAACTTTAATAATCTTCGTAACTTAGTGTTTTCGTGGCAATAATTCATGAATAATGCAGGCTAAAAAGATGGGTGAGAAACTAGCTAATCACCATCCTTGGGAATATGAACCAGAATACGGCCACAGTTCTCACATTCAATAAGTGAATCCATTTGCTGAATTTCATAGACGACCTGGGGCGAAAGTTGTTTATGACAGCCCACACAAGCCGAACGTTCAATCGCAACAACAGCCCGGCGACGAGCTTTCAGGATCCGATCATATTTGCGTAGATAACGTTGACCGATATTTTTTGTCAGTTCTTCGCGTTGAAGTTCCAATTCTTTCTGTCGGACATCTGTAAGATCAGATTTTTCTTTCAATTCGTCACGATTGGCTTCCAACTGGGCCAAAAAATCGGTGCTTTGTTGTTCGGAAGAGGCCATCGTACCTTCAAGTTCTTCGATCTCAGTTTCCAGAACCAGTTGTCTTGCTTCCATCTCGACCATCCCGGACTTGACGGTTTCAATCTCATTGGTCAGTGCATCATATTCACGATTGGTCGTAACAAGATAGAGTTGATCCTGGTACTTTTTAACTTTCTCAGCTGCATCCATGAGGGTACCATTGATGCCAAGCAGCTCTTTCTGATTTTTATCCAGGGTTAACTGAGTATTTCTTAGGTCAGATTTGATGGATTCAGCCTGAGATTCCAGTTTCTCAACTTGTTCAGGAAGACTCCCTTTTTTCTCATCAATTTCAAAAAGCTGACGATCAATTTCCTGGAGATCAATCAGAGACTTCAATACATTTTTCATTCACACCTATCTCTCTGGATATATCATACGAAAAGTGCACCATTTGGTGCACCAATTATTTTAATTCGAAGTGGCTCAGGAATTTGCTGTTTCAAGTGGAACGTTTGCTTTATTTCTCGCCTAATCACGTCACGCAATATACATAGCAACCTACCTGCCACAAGTGGCTATAATATGTTTTTACTGTTTTTTTACAAACGTCAGAACAGTGGTTCCCAACCTATACTGCAAGCTCTACTCCCGCGCCAACAGGAAGCCTGTCAGCACCAATCTCATGTAATAATAGTAGGGTTTTGCTTAGCTGATCAGGATTCTCTCAGCAAGCCAGGCCTGAAGGTCTGCTACAGGCACTCTTATCTGCTCCATGGAATCGCGATGGCGCACAGTCACAGCCTGATCCTCCAAGGTATCGAAATCAATGGTCACGCAATAGGGCGTACCAGCTTCATCCATGCGACGATAACGACGTCCAATGGCTCCTTTTTCATCATAAAATACATTAAAATGGCGTTTTAATTGTTCCTTTAGATCCGTAGCATATTCCTTGAGACCCCCTTTCTTTACCAGGGGCAGGATTGCTACCTTGATGGGCGCAACCCGGGGATGAAAATGCATAACGGTGCGAACCGAGCCATCTTCCAGCGTTTCTTCTTCATAAGCTTCGCAGAGGATCGCCAGAGTTGTTCGGTCACAACCGGCTGAGGTCTCAATAATGAATGGTGTATACTTCTCATTTGTATGTGGGTCTCGATACCCCATACTTTTCCCGGAAAACTTTTCATGCTGGCGCAAGTCAAAATCAGAACGATTGTGGATACCTTCCAACTCATTCCAGCCAATGGGAAATTTGTATTCAATATCAAAAGCGGCTCGGGCATAATGGGCCAGTTCATCGGGTCCATGTTCTTCGAATCGTAAGTTTTCCCGGCTGATCCCAATGGTGTCATAGAAGGCCATTCGACGTTCTTTCCAGGTTTCGAACCACGCATCAGATTCATCTGGTTTGACAAAGAACTGCATCTCCATCTGCTCGAACTCACGGGTCCGAAAAATAAAGTTGCCGGGGGTGATCTCGTTTCTGAAAGCCTTGCCGATCTGCGCTATTCCAAAAGGAATCTGTTGGCGGGAAGTATCGACCACATTGGGGAAATTAACAAAAATTCCCTGGGCTGTTTCTGGTCTGAGATAAATGTCAGATGCCGTACCCTCAACAGCGCCCATTTGGGTTTTGAACATGAGATTGAATTGACGGGAATCAGTCAGCTCTCCACCACATTCCGGACATGCATGTGATCGCAGGGTTTCCTCAGAAAGTGTATCTTCCCGGAACCGGGTCTTACAAGCCTTGCAATCTACCAGCGGATCGGTAAAGCCCCCGACGTGACCACTGGCCTCCCAGACCTTCGGATGCATGAGAATGGCTGCATCCAGTCCCACAATATTATCATGCTCACGGGTCATGGCATGCCACCACATCTGTTTGACATTGAGTTTTAGCTCAACGCCCAGTGGACCATAATCGTAGCAGGCATTGATACCGCCATATATCTCACTTGACTGAAAGATAAAACCCCGGCGTTTTGCCAGAGAGACCAGTTTGTCAAAGCTTTCTAATCGTGCCATTTCATTCTCTCAATTCTGGTATTTATTCAGATTCAATATCACTGACATTGATCTCGTGCTTACATTTTGGACACAAGGCGTAGTCGCCCTTCTTCTTGGTGGATTTTGCCACCATATAAGGGTTTTCACACGCTGGACATTTGTGGGCGATTGGTGGGTCCCAGCTAACAAAATCACAATCCGGATATTTGGTACAGCCATAAAAAGTCCGCCCCCGTTTTGAGCGTCGTGGAGATATCTCTCCCTTGCAATCCGGCTTTGGGCAGGGCATTAAGATGGTAAAGGGTTTGGTGAATTTGCACTTTGGATACGCTGAACACGCATAAAACTTTCCGTAGCGACCATCTCTCAGGATCAGCGGTGATTCACACTTCTCACATTTTCCATAATCCTTGGCTTCCTCCCCATCACCTTCTGTTCCAGACTTAGGACCATCCAGGGGTCGGGCATTACGACAGCTTGGAAAACCGGAGCAAGCCAGAAATTGTCCATTCTTACTCCATTTGACTACCATTGGTTTTCCACATTTTTCACACAGCTCCCCACTATCCTGTTGCAAGGACTGCTTTATTTCGCTATACGATTTGGAAGAAGCTTCCAGCCATTTTTCCAACAGCGCCCAGAATTCCTGCATGATATCGAGATAAGTGAGCTGGCCTTCTTCTACCTTATCCAGACGACTTTCCATCTCACGGGTAAATGTTTTATTTACCAGCTCGGAAAAGTTGTCAACCAGTAACTTGTTGGTCACCTTACCCAGTTCTGTGGGGAACAGTTTACGCTTCTCAGAGCGTACATAATTTCTGGCCTGAACCACCGAGATAATATTTGCATAGGTAGACGGACGACCAATACCTTCCTTATCAAGCACCTTGACCAGACTGCTTTCGGTATAGGGTGCCGGGGGTTTGGTGAAATGCTGATCCGCATCCACCTGGAGCAATCCTAAAATGTCACCTGCTTTCAGATCTGCCGGGAGATGACTCTCTTTCTCTTCCTCTTTTTCAAAATAAACTTTACGATAGCCATCGAAGACCAGATCTGAACCAGCGGCTCTTAATCCAAATCGCTTCCCGGCCTGGATCTCGATGGAGGATTGGTCAAATACGGCCACAGCCATTTGGGAAGCAGTGAAGCGTCTCCAAATCAGATCATATAGTTTTGCCTGGGGGCTGGTCAGGGATGCTTTGACCAGATCAGGATGGAGCGCCGGATTGGCCGGTCTGATGGCTTCATGGGCATCCTGGGTCTTAGCCGCCTTACTTTTTCCAAACGGGCGCCCTTTGGCAGGCAGATACTTCGAACCGAGGGTCTCCTTTACATGAGTCCTGATGGTCTCAATTGCCGAGCTGGCGACCCGGGTTGAATCGGTTCGCATGTAGGTAATTAACCCGGTGGTCTCACCATCCTGCAAGGTTACGCCTTCGTAGAGTTGTTGCGCCAGGGTCATGGTCCGCTTAGTGGTAAATCCTAATTTTTGAAAAGCAGCCTGCTGCAAGGTACTGGTGGTAAATGGGGCGTGAGGATTACGACGGACTCGTTTCTTCTCAACTGAGCTGATAGTGAAAGTTTCCTCCTTCAGCTCATGGCGCAGGTCCATAGCGATGGTCTCATTAGGTATGTAAGCCTTTTTTCCATCAACTTTTTGAAGTTCGGCCTCAAAGCCATGCTTCTTTTCAGTTTCCACCTCAGTTTTGATGGTCCAGTATTCCTGAGGCTCAAATCTGTCGATTTATTCCTGACGTTCGCAGATCAAACGCAGGGCCACAGACTGGACCCGTCCAGCGCTTAAGCCTGAGTATAAAACTCTCCACAGGAAAGGACTCACTTTGAAACCTACCAGGCGGTCAATGATGCGCCGGGCCTGTTGAGCATTTACCAGATTCATGTCCAGGTCGGTGGCATTACGCATGCCTTCCAGAACGCCTTCTTTGGTGATCTCATAAAACATGACCCGATGGATCGGTTTGTTTAAATTTTTCAAAATGCGGGTCACATGCCAGCCAATGGCCTCACCTTCGCGGTCAGGGTCAGTTGCCACAAATACCTGACTTGCTTTTCGGGCAGCTTCCTTCAGGGCATCAACATTTTTCTTTTTACCCGGTATGATCACATATAGGGGTTTAAAATCAGCTTTAAGATCTACACCCAATTGGGTTCGGGGTAGATCCCGGATATGACCAACGGTAGATAGGACCTGATATTCATCCCCCAAATATTTACGGATAGTACTGGCTTTGGAGGGTGATTCGACGATGACTAGATTTTGTGACATGGGCTTCCTTTGGGCTTCAATCATTTTAACTCACAGATAATATTCCGCGACTCAAGTAAAAGCAATACCTGGTATACCTGCTTTTTAGCATGCATTATTTGCTACAGACCCAGACTTTTGGGCATCCCTGGAGCTGATGTTGCCGTTCCACCACAAATCCCCGGAGATCGTTTGATGAGCACTTCCTTACCCATCTTGAAGCACACCCCTGTATTAGTTTTTTGACTTTACCAGGTGCTCCTCCCCGAGTATTTATGTCATATTCAGCTCTAAAGTAGCTGTCAAATCCAAAATATTTTTCTGGTTTGCAAATCCCGACCGAAACCATCCCGCCTCAGAAACCCTGAGTATTTGGCCTTGGGATGACCTGAAAATGGAAAAGATGCAGCAGTTAGGTGCCAGTTAGAAGTGTAATTGGTATTTCACATTTTCTTAGCACAAACCAGCCCGCTCCCCCGGGAACTGTTTTTACGGTTTAGTCTGAATCTTGATCGTCACTCACCACGCTAATTTACGAGTCAGAATAACCCTGGGGATTGTTTGACTGCCAACGCCAGGCATCCTCACACATCTCTGCAATGCCTCGGGTGGCTTTCCACCCGAATACTTCAGCGGCTTTTTGGGTAGCAGCGTAACATTGAGCGATGTCACCATCGCGGCGACCCACAATCTGATAAGTGACTTTTTTACCGGATGCCAGCTCAAAGGCTTTAACCAGTTCCAGGACACTATATCCTGAACCGGTACCTAGATTCACTGTCACCAAACCAGGACTGGTTGATAAATGTTCCAGAGCTCTGATATGACCCAGTGCCAGATCCACCACGTGGATATAATCCCGAACGCCGGTTCCATCCGGAGTCTGATAATCATCACCAAATATTGAAAGCTGTTTGAGTTTGCCAACCGCTACTTGAGAGATATAGGGCATGAGATTATTGGGGATCCCATTGGGGTCTTCACCAATCCGGCCGCTCTTATGAGCACCCACCGGGTTGAAATACCGTAAAATCGCAATGTCCCAACCGGCATCAGAAACATACAGATCGCGGAGCATCTCTTCGATGATCAGTTTGGAGCGTCCATAGGGATTGGTGGCAGATATGGGGAAATCTTCAGTGATGGGCACTGAAGCCGGATCACCATAGACAGTCGCAGAGGAAGAGAATACCAGCCGTTTTACCTCATTACTCTGCATCACTTCCAGGAGGTTAAGTGTTCCGGTCAAGTTATTCTGATAATAATTAAGCGGCATGGTCATTGATTCCCCTACCGCTTTAAGACCGGCAAAATGGACCACCGCATCAATTTCATGTAGCTCAAATACTCGATCCAACTCTGGCTTGTTCAATAGATCAAGCTCATGGAAGCTCACCGATTTTCCAGTAAGCTCTTCAACACGTTTTAATGACTCACGGCTACTGTTGGAGAGGTTGTCTACCACCACTACCTGATTACCATTCTCCAATAATTCCAGCGAAGTGTGACTTCCGATATAACCAGCACCACCGGTAACTAGGATATTTGACATAAATCTTCTTTCTTGATTAAGCCTTGATGGATGATATAAAAGCCAAAGTTCGTCCGCCCGAGCGGAGTCCAAGGCTCTACAAAGCTTAGTTGGTTCAATTCAAAGCTGGTATTCACACATGTATTCTCATATTCAGTCGCATATCAACAATCCACCTCTCGACTGCGCTTCAGTCTTCGCTCTCCGAGCTATGCCCGACAGGCGGGGTGACGAGAAATGTGCCCGGTTTCCAGATTCCAAACCGTTATCACTTATTTTTGAAAGCTCCGGACGCACAAATGTTTCAACGATAGGCTGGGATGCCCGTAATACTTTCACCGACAACCAGCGTGTGCATTTCATGAGTACCCTCATAAGTTAAAACTGATTCCAGATTCGCGGCATGCCGCATGGCAACATATTCATCAGTTATGCCGCTGGCACCCAGTATGGTCCTGGCCGATCGGGCGATCTCAATGGCCATCCGAACATTATTCATCTTGGAAAGACTGACTTGGTTGTGATTCAAGGTCTCACGGTCTTTTAGACGGCCTAATTGCAAGGTCATTAATTGGGCTTTGGTGATCTCATTCAGCATTTCAGCCAGTTTTTGCTGGGTTAATTGAAAGGCTGCGATGGGTTTATCAAACTGAATTCTGGTTTTTGCATATTCAACGGCTTCTTCATAACAGTCCATGGCGGCTCCCATAACCCCCCAATTAATACCATATCGAGCCTGGGTAAGACAGCTTAATGGGGCTCGTAGTCCCTTGGCATTCGGGAGTCGGTTCTCCTGAGGTATCCGGCAGTTATTAAGTATGATCTCACCTGTGATGGAGGCTCGGAGTGAAAGTTTCCCCTTGATCTCAGGGGTTTCAAAACCGGCTGTGTTACGCTCGACCAGAAAGCCCTGGACCTCACTTGATTCAACCTTGGCCCAGATCACAGCCAGGTCAGCGACTGGCGAATTGGTGATCCACATTTTAGTACCGTTCAATATGTAACTGTCACCATCCCGGATGGCTCGGGTAAGCATGCCGCCCGGATTTGACCCAAAGTCCGGTTCAGTCAGACCAAAACAGCCAATTTTGTCACCTGAGGCAAGCAATGGCAGCCATTGGTCCCGCTGCTCTTTTGAGCCATATTTCCAGATCGGCCACATAACCAGGGCCCCCTGGACCGATGCAAAACTACGCAAGCCCGAGTCCCCCCGCTCCAACTCCTGCAGCATAAGACCATAGGCTACATTATTCAGACCGGCTACCCCATATTCTTCGGGAAGATTAGAGCCAAAGAAGCCCATTTCACCCATTTCGGTTCTGAGATCCATGGGAAAGGTTCCCTGACGAAAATATTCAGCAATCCCGGGGCGAAATTTATTTTTCACCCATGCATGGGTCATATTCTGAACAGCTATCTCTTCATCACTCAGCAGACTTGAGAGATCAAAAAAATCAGGTCCAATAATTTTAGCAGGCATGGTGCGCTCCCTTTTCGGCTCCAAAGGTAAACGCTGGCTATATCAGCGAAACAAAAATGATTAGGTGAAACCAGTTTAGTCACTGCCCCGCAGTTCTGGAAACTGGTTGAGATTGATTTTAATCATTTCGCATTTGCAAAAATGGCATAATATCACCCCATGCAAAACGAGCCAATTTTTAAATTCACAGATGTCTCTTATGTGGTTGGTGGAAGTAAAATCCTCCAGGGAATAAATTTTGTGGTCCACAAGGGTGAGTTTTTGGCTGTGCTGGGGGCCTCTGGTGCCGGAAAAAGCACCCTGCTTAGAATGTTCAATGCCTTACAGAGCCCCAATAGTGGGCAGATCAATTTTCGAGGACAGGCTATTGATACGGATATTCCCTGTCTGCGCAAAAATGTCGGCATCCTGTTCCAGAATTCGGTGGTCTTCAGTGGTAAGGTTAAAGACAATCTGTTGGCAGCCGGTCGCTGGGATCAAAATATCGCACAGACCCTGGATCATGAGCTCATCTCCGCTCTGGAGCAGGTTGAACTGGGAAACATTGAGCTAAGCCATAACGCGCAGGATCTTTCAGGAGGTGAGCAACAGCGCTTGGCTCTTGCTCGCACGCTACTGAATCATCCCCAGGTGCTGCTTTTGGATGAGCCAACCTCCAATCTTGATCCAAAACTCGCGCGCTCAATTATGGATCTGGTAAACAAATTGCGCGAAACTTTGCATTTAACAGTGATCGCTGTATCGCATGACCATCTGCTCATGCGCCGGTATGCCCAACGTGTGATGGTATTATCTCAGGGACAGAAGATCGGTGAGGGAACCTTTAAAGCGTTGGATCAGAAACAGGTCTTTGAGGAAGCTGGTTTAATGGAAGATTCGGACTAGCATGAATTCTGATTTCTATATCCTGACCTGGAACGATCTCATCGTTTCCCTGGTATTCATTGCCTTCTCGCTATTCCTGATTAAAAAGTGGAAATTGGGACTGGAACAAACCCTGATCATCGGCACGTTCCGTTCCTTTTTACAATTGACGCTTATGGGCTATGTGCTAACCTGGTTTTTCGACCAGCAGCATTGGGCTTTCATGCTGGGGCTACTCTTTATCATGATCCTCATCGCCAGTTATGAAGGGACCAGGCGCCAAAAGAACGAAATACCTCATTTTTTCTCAGCCATGTTCATCGCCTTATTTGGCTCAGCGATCCTTATTCTGGGGACCATCCTGCTCTTTATTCTGGAAGTCGAACCCTGGTATTCACCTTATGCAGCAATACCGATCGGTGGAATGATCATCGGCAATGGCTTGAATTCAACCTCACTCACGGCAAACCGGTTTATCGGCGAGTTGAAGCATCGTGAGCGGGAGATCGAGACGCTCTTAGCCCTGGGAGCGACACCCAAATTAGCAGCCTACGATGCCATGAAGGCTTCCATCCAGGCAGCGCTCATACCCAATATTAATGGGATGATGACGGTGGGTCTGGTCCAGCTTCCCGGAGTTATGACGGGGCAGATCCTGGCCGGTATCGATCCGGTGATCGCCGTCCGTTATCAGATCATGATCATGTATATGTGGTTTACCACAGCAACGCTGGCCAACATGATCATGCTGGCCATTGTATACCGTCAATTCTTTACGAATAAAATGCAGCTCAGACGTGAGCTGCTCAGGGACAATTCTTAGACTAACCCTTCAGCTCCCAGAAATTTATCAGTTTCAGCTACGTGTTTTTTAAAGTCTTCCCAGAGTGCAGGAGCTACAGTAATGCCCTTCTGAGTTGGACGCCATTCATCCTCATCTGCCAGATAATGAATGCGAAAATCCACATAGGTCCGGCCTTTGAACTCCTTCACCTGAATAATTATTTTTTCTGTTTCGCTTCGTTCTACTTCACCAATGATCTTTTCCATTTTATCTTTCCTTTTCTATTTGTCTTTCTGAGGGGACCGAAGAATCTTTACCCCTGTTTTCTGAAAATAATTTTAGCCTGTTCTGGCGATCCTTCGTTTCACTCAGGAAGACTAACTGAGTAATTATTGTATAAAAATTTCACTTACTTCACCCACTTATCATCAAACTCATCAGCCTGGAACCCAAAAGAACCGGTTTCACCTTTTATAATAAAAGGTCGTTTGATCAGGTTGGGGTCCTGGAGCATCAATTCAATTGCTCTGGCTTTATCCGGGATATTTTGGCCCAATTTTAACTCCCGGTAAATGGCGCTGCGTGAATTCAGATATGGCTTAATATTATCAGCATCCATAAATTTCTCAAGCTGATCCCGGCTGGGCGGCCTGTTGATGATGTCGACTATTTCAAAATCAACTTTATGCTCATTCAAGTAAATCTGCGCTTTTTTGCAGGTTCCGCAGGTCTTTTTATCAAAAAATACTGGCTGCATCTTTTTATCCTTTATCAAACAAATTTAACGACAGATCTTCGCAAATGCTCAGAAGAAGTACCCCGATTCTGAGATTGCCGCGTCCCATGGGCTCGCGAGACGATCATATAAATTTTTCTTTCAAACTACAACCTTAAATAATTTCAGCCAGGTCCGATTCCTAATACCGAATTTCGAATCCATGGTAATCCCCACTGTATTTCTGAGCATGTTCTTCCAGGCCGTCCACACTTGACCAGCGATTCCCTGTTTTTAGCAGTTTGATGAATTCGATCAACAAACCATGATCACCTTCAGCCAATCCGACAACCGACCCATCCGGGTTATTTTTGACCCAGCCGGAGAGCCCTAACTGCCGGCCGGCGCTTTGGACAAAAGCTCTGAATCCAACACCTTGGACGCGTCCGGTAACTCGAAATACGATAGCGGTATCCATAACTACTGCTTTTTATTAATGGCTGCTTCCGGCAGAACTGAAGGACAGAATTCAGCCAGCACACAGACATGACACTGGGGTCTTCTGGCAATGCACACAGCCCGGCCATGATCGATGATCAGGTGAGTGAACATGACCCAGTGGTCCTGGTCAATGATCTTCTGCAGTTCATACTCGATCTTCACCGCATCCTTCTGTTGGGTGAATCGCAGCAGATTGGCGATACGGATAACATGGGTATCAACCACTAATCCGGGAATGTGGAATCCTGTGCCAAGGACCACATTGGCCGTTTTACGACCAACTCCAGGCAGTTTGACCAGCGCGTCCAGATCAGCCGGCACCTCACCACCATGTTCCTCCAGCAGGGTCCGGGCACAGGCGCTCATGTTCTTAGATTTGCTGTTAAAAAAACCCGTGGAGCGCACCAGATCAGCCAGATGTTCAATCGAGGCACCAGCCATAGCGGTTGCCGTTGGATAAAACTTAAACAACTGGGGAGTCACCTTGTTCACCCGGTCATCGGTACACTGGGCCGAGAGCATGGTTGATATAAGTAATTGGAAGGGTGAACGATGTTCCAAACTGCACTTTGAGTCCGGGTAACTTTCATATAAACGATTCAGGGTCCGGCGCAGGCGTTCCTGTTTATTTTCCAGGGACTCTCTCATTTTATTTTTCGCGCCTCAAAGTAGCCAGCCAGTTCGGCTGTATTCATTGTGTTGATGGCATCCTCAGGTGCTAAACCACCTTTCCGAGCTATGGTAATCCCGTAGGATATGCTCTCCAAGCCTTTCAGGCTATGGGCATCCGGATTTATGGATACTTTTACGCCCAGCTTTTGGGTCAAGCTCAAATAGCGCCAATCCAGATCCAGCCGTTTGGGCGTGCTATTGATCTCGATGACCTTGTCATATTCAGCGGCCGCCTCGATCACAGCCGGCAGATCCGGGTTATAGCCCTCTCTGGCCAGCAGCATTCGGCCAGTGGGATGTCCCAGAATTGTTGTGTAGGGACTTTGGAGAGCTCTGATAAGTCGATCGGTTTGCTCCACCGGACTCAAATGAAAATGACTGTGGATGGAGGCAATGACAAAATCGAAGCCGGATAATAGTTCCTCAGTATAATCTAAACGGCCATCTGCCAGGATATCTGCTTCGATACCCTTGAATATCCTGAAGTCCTGGTACAGTTCATTCAGTTCATCAATTCGATCCCACTGGGCTCTGACACGGTCCGGCTTAAGCCCATTGGCATAATAAGCTGCTTGAGAATGGTCGCTGATACCCAGGTATTTATAACCCAGATTTCTGGTACCTTCTACCATCTCCTGCAGGCTATTTATCCCATCACTCCAGGTAGAATGGGCATGCAATACGCCCCTGATATCTGACTTCCGGATCAGTGTCCGATCCGCAGGAAAAGTATTAAAGCCATCTCTCAACTCAGGCTCGATCCATTGAAGACCCAGATGATCACATAGATCGGTCTCGCTAGCGAAAGATGTAACCTGACCCGTAAAGCTGATCTGTCCCGGTTCCAGACCTTTTTCGGATAGAACAGATCCAATTTGCTCCAGATAGGCCTGGCCCCCGGTGAGCAGGAGTTGGCGAGCTTGAAACGTCTCTGGCGTGGCGAGCCAAAGCTGGATCGGCATACCAGAGGGATCCATGATGACCACGGGCTCAGCCCCCAGGGGTTTAACAGCCAGTCTGGTTTTCAAGTCTTCAGTTAGGATATCCAGCTCGGCCTCAACTACAAAATCTACCCTCCGGATCAGTTCATTACCCCGGCGCAGTTGGCCAGTGAGTTCGACCTGTTGCACAGCGGGCAGTTCTAATAATGTCTCCAGCCAGGCCTTGGCCACACCGCTGGCAAGATTAAGCTTAAAATCTTTAAGATGTTTGGTTTTGAAAGCGATGGACTTGAGGAGTTGCTGTTCCAGTTTAGGACCAAAACCCTGCCATCCGGCGACCGCATTTGATAGACAGGCCTTTTCAAGAGAAGCCATGTCTGTGATTTGATGCTCCTGCCAGAGGATCTGAACTTTTTTCAGACCCAGACCTTTTAGATCAAGCAGATCTGGTAGACCAGGGGGCAGACGTGATTCCAGCTCTTTTTCATAGCCACTGCCCCCGGATTTGGCATAGTTTAGAATAAGTTTAGCCAGAGTAGCCCCGATACCCTGGACCTGCTTGAGGCGATCTTCATCAATGAGAACTCCCATCTCTTCAGGATGGGCCGCAATGCTACGGCTGGCTTTTTCGAAGGCTCTGATCTTGTTGGGGTTTTCATTCAAGAGGGTCAACATGGCGGCCAGACGTTTGATCCGGGCACTGATCTGGGAATTTTTCATTGCTCAAAATAGCTGGGGAGGGTGTGAGTTCAATGAGTTTATGAGCTTGCCTCCCGAAGCTTCAGCGGGCTACCCTGAAGGTGCAATGGATATTTGAATACTGGTGCTACCATTTCATATTGAGCCATGAACGTACTCCGACTTAAACAAAAAAGAATCCTGATTGATCTCATGCGGAAGTTTTTCATCAATCAGGGGTTCTTTGAATTGGAAACACCGCTGCTAGTACCCTCTCCAGGGATGGAAGTCCATCTCCATGGCTTCAAAACGACCTATCTTGATCAACACGGTAAGTCTCAGCAATGCTACTTGCCTACCTCACCGGAATTTGCGCTCAAAAAGGCCTTGGGTGCCGGGTTCGAAAAAGTGTTCGAAATTGCCCGGGTATTTCGCAATCAGGGTGAATTAGGACCTCGGCATCACCCTGAATTCAACATGTTGGAATGGTATCGGCCAGGTAACTATGAGGATATCATGGATGATGTGGCAGTCTTGCTGCTCTACCTAAGCCGACATTTCGTGGATATCAATACACCTGCAGGATTTTCCTGGGATCAAGGTGTCCTGCGCAGCTCAGTCCAGGAGTGTTTCGCCAGGTATACTGGTCTTGACCTGGTAAAGGGACTGGAGGATCTGACCTATTGGCTCGCATCTGCCAGACAGGTTTTAAATGAGCTGATTCCTGATAATGAATCTTTTGACGATATTTTTTTCAGGGTCTGGATAGCGTTCATCGAACCAAAGCTGGGAATTGATCAACCTGAGATTGTGTACGATTATCCGGCTTCCATGGCTGCCCTGTCAAATATCAAAGGTTCTGACCCCCGATGGGCTGAGCGGTTTGAACTGTATATTCAGGGGGTTGAGATCGGAAATGCTTTTAGTGAATTAACTGATTCCCAGGAACAGATCAGACGTTATAAATCTGCCAATCAGGAGCGTGAGATACTTGGGTATCCGCCTCACCCGCTGGATGAGGATCTGATCAGTGCTGTTGGGAAGATGAAGCCAACGGGAGGTGTCGCCATTGGTGTGGAGCGTTTGTTAATGGTGCTCACCGGGGAGTCAGATATTCGAAAGTTCTTTCTGCAACCGTTTTATGGGTCAGAAGGGGCCACAAACCGCACATAAAATTCAATCGGTGATTTGGCTCCGAAGGCGCCCAGAACCACATTCCCACTTTGATCCCGCCAATTGGAAAGCTCACGATCCCGCAGCGATAAACCGGAGTACACATAGTTACCATAATTATAGCTGTAGGACTCCAGGATTATGCGATAGATTCCAAGCGGGATTCCTACAAAATTGGCCGGATATACTGGTAACCCGGTATCATCAATATCGATAGCGACAGCCAGATTTGAGTAGAAACCCTGCGTAGAATCTGTTCCCAGGACCTCATCCATGATCACCCCGCAAAAATTAGTTTCAATGGGAGTATTCCAGGTCAGCGATGCATAGTTTTCAGTGGAAACGATGATGGTATCTGCCTGGGTTGATGTTCCCGGCCATAATAAATTCAAAGGCGGGGCCAGGACGGTGGTGGACGCTGAGATTATCCTGCCATCAGTAGTTTCTAACTCAATCGTGTATTCTGTCCCGACACCCAGCTCAACCTGGGAATATTCAGATTTGGGGATGTAGCCGCCATAATAATACCGGACAAAAGTTGCGTCCTTTATCTCTGAGGGAGGTCCGTGGGAACCAAAACCCTCATCCCAGTAGCCTGCTTGCCAGGACCAGACAAATTCTGCGACAAATGCCTGACTTTCAGTTTCCCGCAGGATCACTGAAACCAGGGTGGAGTCGTGGATCAGGGGTAGAATCTCAATATAGTCATCGACATGGGGTTCACCTGGGTCAGCTATGCCATTCCCGCGACCTTCATACCCACCGTTGGGGCCGTGTTGTTTGATACCAATATCATCATTCAAGGGTTCATCCTCGTCCCATTCACCATTTTCATTGAGATCGGAGTAGGTCACCCAGTCCCCGTTATCATCAATCCCATTGAACAGCGAAGTATCAGTCACAAGAATGGTGTTATCCACCCGGATAACAGATTGCGAGAAATCTGTTGAATTAAGCATCCCTTCAATCCGTAGCTCCTGCTCATAATTCTTAAAGGCATCCGCGAAGTCTGCAATACTGAGTTCTTCCGTACAGGATTGAACAAGGAAGATGGAAACAGGGATCAGGAAGATGGATTGATAGCGTCTTTGTAAAACCAATGGATGTTTCGAAGTGGATGAAACAATTTCCAGGTCGAGATCACTGCGTACCCTGCTTATGCTTCCGAAAGCGTGTGTAAAATTCACCAAATAGGCGGACAAATATTTTTTTAAGTTCATGGGCATCACCTATAGTTTGAATTCTACGCCGAACGTGGGAAAGAAGGGGAACATGCCAATCCCTTCCACGGTTCCTTCTGCAAGGTCCCAATTGTAGAAAAATGTATTGAAATGATTCGTAACATTGATCACCTGGATCTTGAATAGTCCATCAATACCAAAGGGGGTTATCTGGCGGGAATAGCTCACATCCATCCGAAAATACTTGGGATAACGGGCTGAGTTACGAAAGCCCTTTAACTCATCCATATTGCGATAAGGATTTGCCAGGTCGTAGTAAGAACCATTCTGGGAATATACATAACCAACTGTGGGCGTATACAGGTTGGAACTGCTGCTGGTCATGGTTAACCCAAAGGCGTTCTTTTTATTCAAGGTATAATTCAGGACCAGATTAAATGAATGGGGTTGATCATATTTTGAGCTGTATACTTCACCATCACTTGCAACGATATCTCCGTCACCATTGAAATCAAATTCCTGTTCACTCTTCATATAGGAATATCCCAACCAGCCGGTCAGTTTACCACTATTCTTTTTCAGAAGCACCTCGGTCCCATAGATCTCAGCTGTACCTTCCGTATAATCATCATCCTGATCAATAAAATCCTGGTTGGGGTTGATCACCAGGGTATTGCTGTAGGGTTTATAATAGCCTTCCAGACTGGCAAACCATCCTTCACCCAGCCATTGTTCGAAGCCTAAGATGTAGTGTTCCACCGATTTTGCTTTATAATTTTCCGGAATGGGGTTCCAGAAATCAACAATACTGAGAATGGCATCTTCGTCCTGGGCGGTAAAAAGGAATTGATTGTATTTCCCCCAGGCACCCTTTAGGGCCAGGTTAGTGGATAAAAGATATTTAAAGCCTAAACGGGGCTCGAAATAGGTGTTTTCATGAGCTGAATATTTTGAGACCCGCAGGCCGGCCTGGAGCATGATTACCGGGTTGGGCTGCCAGCGCTCCTGTACGATCCCGCTATAGATCATATTGGCCTGATCTTGATCCAACAGTTTTTGGTCACCCTGAGAAAGCTCAAAATCAACGCCCAGATCCTTAATTTCGAATCCGGTGGTCAAGGTATGCTCTGAGGAGATAAACCAGTCCAGATTCTCCTTTAAGGTCCAATCATCGATCTTGTTAAAGATGACAAAACTGGTGGTTGATGTTTGACCCGCTGTGTCAGTAGCAGTCAGTTCCATATCCACATCAAATTTGTAGACCGTATTTGCAAAGGACAGGTTGGAAACAAACCTGGAGTTGGGAATCCAACGCCAGTTGGCACTATTGGTGGTGTTGCCCCAATCCCAATTGAAGGTGACTTCATTACTCGATCGACCTACTTCAAAAAAGATCCGATCCTTGCCGGCGTAATGCGAGAATGTCAAGCGGTTGGTGGGGTTTAGATTCTGGATGATCTTACCCTGTATATCATAGAAATAGTACTGCCATTCCATGGGCTCATCGACATACCAGTAATACACGCGAGCAACTTGATCAAAATAGGTCCGCCGACCCGACAACATCCAGGAGCCCTTGAGCAAAGGACCTTCAGCTAACAATTTCGAACTCAGTAAATTCACCTCACCCCTGACTTGACTGACATCAAAGAATTCACCCAGCTGCTTCCCTTTAAACAATTTATTTTTGCGGGAATCCCCTTCACGCCCTGTGATACTGAGAACCGATGAGATCCGATTCCCATAATAGGCCGGATAACCGCCGGCCATAAATTCTGCATCAGCGATGGCATCAGCGTTAAAAGTGGAGAACACACCACCCAGATGGAAGGGGTTATAGATCTCAATCCCATCCAGCATGATCAGGTTTTCGTCAGGACTCCCACCCCGCACAACCAGAGCAGATGAAAAATCACTGGATGACTGAACCCCAGGTAGTAATTGCAGGGTTCTGAAGATATCAGCCTCTACAAAGGCCGGCATGGTCTTCACGTCCCGCATGCTGAGACTCACGGAACTCACTTCGATCTCTTTCTCAAAGCGTTGGCGATCACCGGTTACGATCACCTCCTGTCCCTCAATGGCGCTGGGCTGGATCTCAAAATCATGCCGCTCTTCCAAGCCAGCAACCACGGCGATCTCTTTCTCAGTACGGGCATAACCCATCATCATGACTTGCAGGGTGTAGTTTCCCGCTGGAATATTAGTAATGATATAGTATCCAGAATTGTCCGTAGCTGCGCCAATACCAGAATTTTTCAAACTGACATTCGCATAGAGCAGGGGTTCACCGGTTTCGGCATCTCTGAGAAAGCCATTGAGTCGCCCATACCTGGATTGACTGAGCCCAAAGCTCAGAATAAGAACAAAGAGCACTAGAATTTTGAAGCAGGGGTGGAATTTATTCATAAGAGTTCGGGTTTCCTGGATCGCTGGGTCAGATCAAGTTATTTAAAGTGAGGTTCCCAATCATATCTTGAACCATTGTCTGGTTATATTTCGTTTCCATATCAGTCTGGCTCGCAAGTATTATACCAGCTGAACCAGACCGCTAAACAGCAGCCGAATTGCTTTGTTAATGCTGAATTTAACTTTTGTTCCCAATACAATGATCCTGACCATGCTTTTTATCAATTTGAACGGGTGATCTTTCATCTTGCTATAGCTGCTCAAAGCAGGTGGGATTTGACCACATCCATGAATCCAGCTTTTTATTAAACTGGCACGAACTATACCAATTACAGCACTATAGTGGTCACCAAATCCAATAATATTTTTCTGGTTCACAAATCCCGACAAGACCCAATCCTCCCGCAGAAACATAGCATACCGAACTTTGTCGGGATGACGTGAACATGGAAAAGATGCCGGAGTTATGGCTAATTTGGAAGTGATTATGGTATAAAACGGCATGAGCTGCTGAAATTAATGCCAGTTTGCAGGTAAAACTGGTACAAGACACTTAACCTGCATTATTTATGAATTATTGCCACGCAGACACTAAGTCACGAAGAATATTAAAGTTATGAACAAGATCATTCTAAACAGAATTATTTGCATCTGTGAGTGATAATTTTTGATAAGCCTATATTTTTTAAAACTTGGTGACTTAGTGGCTATGAATTATTCAGGTTAAGGGATGATTTTGAGAAACAGGGGATTTGGTCAGATAACCACTAATATTTGACAGGTAAACCAACAGTATGGATCCAACATACCAAAAGAGGCTGACTCAGAATATGAGACAACCTCTTCTACAATGATTCTGGATCAACTGTTTCTACCAGTTTTCTCCCAGCAACTCAAAATAGGCTTGGGGATGGAGACAGGCTGGGCAGGCTTTGGGAGCTTCTTCACCTTCGTGGAGATAGCCACAATTGATACAGCGCCAGACGATCTTACCATTGCGCTTGAACACTTTCCCGGCTTCCAGATTGGCAGCCAGATCAGCATAACGCTTTCCATGTTGTTTTTCGGCAATTGAGATAGCATCAAAAGCGTTGGCGATCGCTTTAAAACCTTCTTCACGAGCGATTTTAGCAAATCCCGGATACATGGTGGTCCACTCGTATTCCTCACCGGCTGCTGCTGCTTTCAGGTTATCAAGGGTCGTACCAATGACACCTGCGGGGAAGGTTTCAGTAATTTCAAGCTCACCCCCCTCCAGGAATTTAAAGAAACGCTTGGCATGTTCTTTTTCCTGATTAGCTGTTTCTTCAAAGATCTGAGCAATTTGAACCAGACCTTCCTTCTTGGCGGCGCTGGCAAAAAAAGTGTAACGATTGCGAGCTTGAGATTCACCGGCAAAAGAGATGAGTAGATTCTTTTCGGTTTGAGTTCCCTGGATACTTTTCCCCATTTTATGACTCCTTATATTTGTTTCACTCAAAAATATCAATTTTTTTGATTAAGCATATGATAAACTGCTGGCACTATTTTTCAAGTTCTATCAGTCCTTTTTTTCTGGAATATATTTTATATGATTCAACCGGGATTAGATTTGGTGTGTTTATTATTAACTAATTCTCTCAGCCGAATGATCTAAGTGCCTAAAGCAGATGATCTAAGGCCGACACGGTTTTCCTGGAAACGGGGAGATCCGCTCCCGTATTTGGAAAGAGAAGACATGCAACAACCGACAATCGTCCCTTCATCAGGGGCAAAATGCTTATCATTCGTCTACCGTAGGTGTTCCCGATGACCAGGACTGGCATTACTGGTCGGCAGGCAAATAGCTCCGGAGCATTACCGGATATCTGGCTCAAAGCCGCCATGCTGGGTAGCCTCTGGGCATCGGTAGAGATCATACTGGGGAGTTTCCTGCATAATATCCACATGCCCCTGTCCGGGACCTTTCTGGCCGCCCTGGGCGTAATCCTCATGATCAACGGTTATCAGCTCTGGCCGCAACCAGGTCTATTTTGGCGAACTGCTCTGGTGACGGCCACCATGAAATCAATTTCACCATCAGCGGTGATCTTTGGACCCATGGTGGGGATCTTCATGGAGGGTCTGGTGCTCGAGTTGTTTGTGCGACTATTCCGGGGACGCTGGCCGGGATTTATTCTGGGAGGCGCTCTGGCAGTTTCCTGGAGTTTGTTCCAAAAATTATTTGTTTTGCTCATGACCTACGGTCCAGATTTTGTCAAACTATACGAGCAGCTCTATTTCATGGCGGCCCGTACCTTGCAGCTCGGCACTGGGGTACCTTTTGATCTGGTGAAAGCCATCTTTGTCATCGATCTGAGTTTTGGAGCGTTGGTAGCCGCTCTGGCATTCAGATCAAAAAAGAGCACACCGAAATCAAAGCCTGACTTGCTCAGGCAGGATGTGGGGGCTCATCCGGAAAATTTCCTGGCGGCAACAGTCGCTCAGCCTTATTCATTATCATTGTTCTTTCTAAATCTGCTTATTCTGTTCGGGGGTCTGACTTTTCTTGACGAGCTCTCCCTACCCCAGGGCAGTGCCGTTATTCTGGTATATGTCACTCTGAACATTGCTCGCTATGCTCGTTCTCTCAAACGTTTACAACGGCCTCAATTATGGCTCCAACTGATGGCGATCATGGCTTTATCTGGTTTGCTATTGGGGGGTTGGCAAGATCAAGCTGCTATTTTGAATGGTCTGCAGGCCGGCCTGGGAATGGCGATTCGAGCCTTGCTGGTTATTTTTGGTTTTTCCGCTTTAAGTATTGAGTTCAGGAATCCAGTGATCATCGATTGGTTTAGTCGCCGGGGAATGGGTATTGTTTTTGAAGCCTTGTCGGTGTCCTTCGAGGTGTTGCCACGACTAATGAAATTGGTCTCTGCGAAGCAGCGGATCTGGAGACATCCCTTCCAGGCGCTCAATCAGTTCCTCAGCACCTTGGAATTGCTGTTGGCTGAGCATACTGCAGAATTATCCCGAGTCATCATTCTATCCGGTGAACAGGGAGTTGGAAAAACAAATTTGATCAAGCAACTGCTTGCTTGCCCTGAGCTGGCAGACCAGAAGTTCTCAGGCATTCTAACTGAAGGGACCTGGCAGGAAAATCAGCGGGACCACTATCACACGTTTGATCTAGAAACTGGAGCATCGGCCCTGCTCTGTGAACGCGCTGAGCCAGTATCAAAGATCCGCAGTGGTCCTTTCAATTTTCGGGAAGACGGCATTGTATTTGGTCGGGATGTTCTCGATCAGGCTGTAAGTGCCAAGGCTTCAGTTGTGATCATAGACGAGATCGGACATCTGGAACTTGCGGATCAGGGTTGGGCTGCCCCCTTGAAGCAACTGGTTGACCTGCAACAGCCCATGATCTGGACGGTACGGACCTCACTCCTGGATCAGGTGGTTGCCAAATGGCCGGTCAAGTACCGTCTTCTGGATACCAAACACACTGATGTGGATGAGCTGATCCGGCAAATACGTAATTTTCTAATTACGGAAACGGCCGAACCTGGACCTTGACTGATCGATCCTCTCAACTGTTCCATCGCCGGGATAAGACCCACCAGCGGGACATCTGACAAGTCGGTACATAACTACACAGGCAATTGTGTTTAAGCAGGTCTTGATGTCTACCAATTGTGACCTTAAAACTTTTGGCGCACTGTTTGCAATACCCCTGGGTCGTCAAAATATACGTTTGATTTTTTTAATAAAGGAGCTGAAATGAGTGAGGTAACAAAGTTTAACCCTGCTGCTGAGTTTACTGCCAATGCGCACATCAAATCGATGGAACAGTATCAGGAAATGTATGACCGTTCAGTTAATGATCCTGATGGATTCTGGGCTGAACAAGCCGAACGTTTAACCTGGTTTAAAAAATGGGATAAAGTTGTTGAATCCGACCTGGCCGCTGGTGACATAAAGTGGTACCTCGGGGGAAAACTCAACGTTAGTTATAATTGTCTGGATCGTCACGTAGAAGATGGCCATGGGGATCGCACTGCCTTGATCTGGGAAGGTAATGACCCAACTGAAGATAAAAAATTTACCTATAAGGAACTGTTGGCTGAGGTGCAGAAATTCGCTAATGTTCTCAAGGCTCACGGTGTGGAAAAAGGCGATCGGGTCTGCCTCTATATGCAAATGATCCCTGAGCTTTCCATTGCCATGCTGGCCTGTTCCCGTATCGGTGCTATTCACTCCATCGTTTTTGGGGCTTTCAGTCCCGAATCACTCCGTGACCGGATCAATGATTCTGAATGTAAGGTACTCATCACTCAGGATACCGGTGTTCGGGGGAAAAAATTAGATATCCCCATGAAATCCAATGCTGATATTGCCCTGGCTGAGACACCTTCCATCACCACTTGCGTGGTTGTAAAACGCACCGGCGCTGATGTAGCCATGGATAACAGTCGTGATATCTGGTGGCATGCAAGCATGTCCAAAGCTGATGCTGTTTGTGCCCCGGAAGAGATGGATGCCGAGGATCCATTGTTCATTCTTTATACTTCCGGTTCAACTGGAAAACCAAAGGGTGTTCTTCACACTACTGGTGGCTATCTGACCTATGCCTCGCTGACCCATGAGCTCATTTTTGATTATCACGAAGATGATGTCTACTGGTGCACGGCTGATATTGGCTGGGTTACCGGTCACTCCTATATCGTATATGGACCGCTAGCCAATCGTGCTATCACGGTCATGTTCGAGGGGGTACCCAATTATCCAGATTTTGGTCGGTTCTGGGAAGTGGTTGACAAGCATAAGATCAATCTGTTCTATACTGCTCCAACTGCTCTACGCGCCCTCATGCGGGAGGGTAACCAATGGGTCGAGAAAAATGATCTATCCACACTCAGGCTGCTAGGTACCGTTGGCGAAACGATCAAAGAGCCTGAATGGAACTGGTACTACAAAATCGTCGGTAAGGGTAAATGCCCCATCGTGGATACCTGGTGGCAGACCGAGACGGGTGGTATCATGTTAACACCATTGCCAGGAATCACCCCCCTGAAACCAGGGAGTGCCACCATTCCTTTCTTTGGCGTTCAGCCGGTACTCCTCACGGAGGATGGAAAAGAGATCGAGGGTAATGGAAAATCCGGTTTGCTGGCCATAAAAAAATCCTGGCCAGGTATGATGAGAACCCTGTATGGGGACCATGACCGTTTTATGCAGACCTATCTATCCATGTATCCCGGATATTATTTCACTGGTGATGGTGCCCGTCGTGACGCCGATGGTGATTATTGGATCACCGGTCGCGTGGATGACGTTCTGAATGTCTCCGGACACCGGATCGGCACCGCTGAAGTTGAAGGAGCTATTGGAAAGGCCGAGCATGTTGCTGAAGCGGCTGTGGTGGGTTTTCCGCATGACATCAAGGGTCAGGGAATTTATGCCTATGTGACCCTGATGGCTGGTATTGAAGGTTCTGATGAGATATTGGCCGGCATTGCTGCCTCAGTCAGGAAAGAGATTGGACCACACGCTAAACCTGACAAAATCCAGTTTACCCCCGCATTGCCCAAGACCCGTTCCGGTAAGATCATGCGTCGCATTCTTCGTAAGATCGCTGAGAATGAAGTGGATAAGCTGGGTGATATCTCCACCCTGGCCGATCCCTCTGTTGTGGAAAACCTGGTGGATGGACGTAAATAAAACAAAGACACTGATTAACAAAAAAGGGCTCGATTTTTCGAGCCCTTTTTTGTGGTTTGACCTGTGTGTCCTGAAACACGGCACATGTTTATTTGATGGTAACGGGAATCTCCCTGGGAAGTGCTTCCTTGGTCTTGGGAATACTCAGGCTTAGAATCCCACTCTTGTATTCGGCAGAGATCTTATCCGTGTTTACGTTCTCAGGAAGCTCGATGTTTCTTTCATAACTTCCGCGAGCGATCTCACGGGCCAGGTACTTCACACCCTCATCCTCTTTGACCTCTACCTTTTCTGCTTTGAGGGTCAAGGTGTTGTTCTTGACCGAGATGGTAATATTGTCCTTCTCAAAACCAGGTAATGAAAAAGTAAGTTCAAAACTTTTCTTCAAGTCCTGAACATCCATGGCTGGCCGCCAGACATTGCTACGCTGGCTGGAGGTGTTCAGCTCCTCAAAAAAGCTGTTCAACATGTTGTCAAAACTTCTATTCATCCTGGGGTGGGCTACTTTTACGAGTGTCATGATTATTTCTCCTTTGGTTAAAATTGTTTTCAATCAGCTCAACACGGGCTTCTTACATTCGAATCTTGTGCCAAAGCAATATATGAGCCATAATGGCGCATATGCAGTTCATTAGCTTTTACTATTTGGCATACATCTGCCATATAGTCTTATATTTCGTCATTTTATCCTGAAGTGCTACTAAAATGGCAGTCTTTGCCAGAAGGATTTCCGACCTTTCATCGGTTTCGACAGGACCGGCCTCAACACTGCTTAATTTACAGACTTTTCCCTACGCTTATGCTTGAAACCGATCTTATTCCCGTCTAGCTTCAGGCCTTAATGTTTGTGAATGCATCTAAAGCACGCTTCCGAAGAATTGGCCTCCTGACACTCCTGTCAGGGCTGCTGTGTGTCACTGCTTATGCTCAATCCGACTTCGTTGACAGCCTGGATGTTCCCCGGCTGGAGGAAGAAATTGGACAAATGCTAATGGTGGGCATTCGGGGCACCAACCTGAATGCCAAGGTCATGGAGCAAACCCGTCAACAGGTCATCGAGGGTGACATTGGCGGAATCATCTTTTTTAAACACAATATCAAGAATAGCCGTCAGTTCCGCATTTTTGTAAAAAGTATCGCCTCACTTCCGGTAGCTGTTCCGCTCTTTCTGGCAGTTGATGAAGAGGGTGGACAGGTCCGTCGCCTGCGTAAGTCTCAGGGCTTTAAGGAATTTCCATCAGCAGCTTATGTAGGCGCAAATCTCAATGATTCTAAGGCTTGTGATGTTTATTCCAATATGGCAATTCAAATTCATAAGACCGGCCTGAATCTGAACCTGGGTCCAGTAGTTGATGTAAATATTAACCGGGCTTCTCCAGCCATTGGACAGTTGAATCGGAGTTTTTCACGTGACCCGGGGAAAGTATTTAAGCTTGGTCAGATTTTTATTCGGGCTCATCAAAAGGCTGGCGTACTGACCACTCTGAAACATTATCCCGGTCACGGCAGTTCTCGCGAAGACACCCATAATGAGCTGACAGATATCACCCACACCTGGCGCAATTCCGAGCAACTACCCTTTCGCAGGTTGATTGATTCAGCCGAAGTGGATCTGATCATGGCTGGGCATCTATTTGACCAAAATGTCGATTTAAAATACCCTGCCTCCATCTCCCATTCACATATCCAGGAGACCCTGAGGGAAAAACTTGGGTACCAGGGCGTCGTCATCACGGATGACCTGCAAATGGGCGCTATTATCAAGCGCTACCCCCTGGATGAGATCATAATTTCAGCCATCAATGCCGGATGCGATATTCTACAATTCTCGGATCCAATGAACCTGAGCCAGGACCTCCCTGCCCATGTTCGTCAGGTGGTCATTAGTGCCATCAATAAAGGTGAGATCAACCCGGAACGCATCCACCAGTCCTACCAACGTATCATGAACTTGAAGCAGCAGCTTCCCATGAATTCAGACAAAACATCTGGTTAAAGGAAAATCGACAATGACTTCCCAATTTGCTACTGTGATCAATTGTATGGATGGCCGGGTACAGGATCCGGTCAATCAGTGGATGAAACAGCAGACTGGCGCCAAATTCATTGATGTGATCACTGAGGCAGGACCTGATCGTATCATGGCATCTACTGCCACTGCTTCGCGCCTTATTCTACAGCGCCTCCTGGTTTCCAGGGACAAGCACGGGTCAACCTCCCTGGCCCTGGTTGCCCACCACGACTGTGCCGGAAACCCGGTCTCGAAAACCGAACATCTCTGTCAATTAAAAAAGGCCGGTAAGATCATGGAAACCTGGAATCTGGGGATGCGTCTCCTGTTGGTATGGGTGGATGAGAACTGGCAGGTGGAAATTATTGAGGAGCTAGCTCCTTAGCTTGAATAATTTATAGCCACGAAGACAAAGTTTTAAAAAATAAATGCTTGTCAAAAATTATCACTCACAGATGCAAATAATTCTGTTTAAAATGACCTTGTTCATAACTTGAATAAGCTTTGTGGCTTATTGTCTTCGTGGCAATAATTCATGAATAATGCAGGTTAGCTTGACTTTAGACTTTTAACTTTTAACTTTGATGAGCTCGCAAAAAGTATCTAGAAAATCACATAATATGCCCTATCACCATTAAATACAACTGCTTACGACAAATACAAGTAAAGCAATAAATAACAAC
>JAJRSW010000054.1 GCA_024278595.1 Fidelibacterota bacterium
CTTTGTTATAGAACAGATTGCCTCATTCTCATGGACATGGAAAAACCGCCTTGCGTCTACAAATGCACCGTAGAATAATTCTCCCATATCTCAAAACTGCTGTCCGCTAACTTACCACAAAACATAAATAAGGAGGACAAGATTTCGTTGATGGTTAAGCGACCACTCAACGTGGTGATGCCCATATTGTCAAACTATCTCAAAGCTAAAATCAAACCACCCGCTATAAACCATTACTTATTTTTCTGTTTCTATAACATGTATATATGCGGTTCCGCTTGATTTTGGATAGGCGGCGTTTTTGGCGTATAAGTAATTTTTTGTTTTCGATTAGAATCACCACTAGATCTGGGTTAAACACCATTTCTTACCCAGATGAGGGCTTTACTCCAGGAAAATTATCGAGAGGACTACGGACACCGGCCGACCCTCGATTCAAGACCTGCTTGTAGCGCATGGTCGTTTTCAAATCCTTGTGTCCCAATAAGGCTTGCACAGTACGAATATCATAGCCCCCTTCCAGTATGTAAGTTGCAAATGAATGGCGGAAAGTATGACAAGTGATTCGCTTTACCAAGCCCCTTTTTTGTACGGATTCGCTAACCGCCGTGGTATGATGGTGGTATCCATATAGTGACGCACTCTCCCTGTCTCGCCAACGCCTCTCCCGGAAAAAGACCCACTCCCAACGCCACGCATGGGGAGCCCCCGGATATTTGCGATCCAAAATATTTTTCTTTCTTACGAACTTCAAATGCGAAGATTAGCGGCTTGTCAGGGTGTAGCATGGAGTGCGGAGACCCATAGCCATGGTGAGCATTTTAAGTGAAACTGGTATAACATGCAGGCTAACGCTGGCGAAAGGGTCTTTTTTGGGGAGATCTTCAATTACACCAGCTCTTCCCCCACCCAGCGTCTTATGTCACCATCACGCATGAGTAAACCTTTCCGCTCAGCATAGTTGAGCATGGGTAAGAGAAATTTGCGTGTACTGGGGATGATGGTCCGGGCCTGAGCTACCGTCAGCTCTGATTGCAGCTTGAACCACTTGCGCAATTCCGTATAAAAATAAGCGACCTGATCCTCCAATAAATAAAAATCTTTATCGATGCGGATCAGATCGCCATGCTGGATCATCCACTGCAGGATGGCATAACCCTGGGCATCCAGCTCCACTTTCAGATCTGACAGCGCCGGGGGTGAAAAATTCGATGACTCAAATATTTTGACGATTTTCTTTTTGACCGCCTCATCTGCTGCATCAAGGGTCCCCTGATGTCCCGTAAGCTGCCACAGATCGCCCTGGTTTTTTACCACACCCTCTGCCAAGGCTGCGGAAAGCACAAAGTTACGGAGGGCTGAGATCGCAGGAGTGAGTTGTTCACGGGGCAGACCTTTACCCAGTGGTTGCGCTCTGTGATAACCCTCCAGAGTTGACCTGACCTCCGCCAGGATGGCATCATAAGTTGCGGTTCTGATGCAGGCTTCCTGATGAGTTCTGAACAACTCTGTCTTTTGCAACACTGGTTGCAGTTTGGATTCAGCAATACTGAATAAACGAGCCAGTTCGCGACGGCTCAGCGGTTTCTGGAAAAAGTTCAGGGCGGCTGCTACCAGATCAAGTGACGCATGAGAGTCCAGCGCTTTTACGTAAGTCAGCCGTTGATCCTGCTTTTTTAAGCGTTGCGGGACTGCCCAGTACAGAACCGCGCCCCCCAACGTAAATTCAGGCGACAGAAAGCGGATCACCACCCGCTCTTTGAAACCAGCTGAAACAGGTTCCTCAAAAAAGAATTGGGCCAACATGGACTGCCCGGGATCACACTGATTGGCTTCCAGAAGATGGATGCGAGCTTCACGCTTACCGGTACCTACATGGACGTGGACCCGTTGAGCCTCTTTGACAGCTTTTTTCCAGTGGGCTAGTACTGACAACATCCCGATCCAGTTTGAACCCGTTTGAAACATTCCAGGACTCCCCAAAAAGGCGCCACGCCCCAATTCTTCCACACTGGCACCCCCCAGATTGATGGCTCCCCGGTCACCAAACTTGATCTTGTCCACATCCTGATGGTGAGATTGCAGACCTCTTACTGGGAAAACAGCTTCCTGGGGGAATAATTCCACATTCTGCCCCTTGCGCAACTCATGGGACAACACCGTCCCTGTAACAATAGTCCCAAAGCCTTTCACCGAAAACACCCGATCGATGGGTTGACGGAAAACCCCTTGCCGATCTACTTCCGCGATACCCCCGATGAGCTGATCCAGCGCCGATCGTAAGGTATCAATGCCGGCATTTGTGGCTGCAGAAACAGGTACGATGGTGATTCCAGGATAGCCACGTTCAGTCAGGAATGTATCAACTTCTTCACTGACCAGCTCCACCCACTCCGGGTCCACCAGGTCGGTTTTGTTCAGAGCGACCAACAGCTTATTTACACCCAGGAGGTGCAGAATATCCAGATGTTCGCGGGTTTGGGGCATGACCCCATCATCAGCAGCGATCACCAACAAAGCCGCAGCGACTGTACTGACACCCGTGACCATATTCTTGATGAATTTCTCATGACCCGGTACATCAATAAAGGTCACCTCATCGTTATAGAAGGCGATCCCGATATCAATGGTGACCCCGCGCCGCTTTTCCTCTTCCAGGCGATCCGTGTCCACCCCGGTGAGCGCCTTGACCAGTGCTGTTTTTCCATGGTCGATATGACCTGCTAATCCGATTACTTTTTGCATTTTATACCTTATATTTTTTAACCCCGGATTACATAGATGATGGAGAACAGCTGGGTTTGTAAGGTCTTTGCACTTGCCAGGGCTAAGTTCTTGAACCTGGTGTCGAGTCAACCATGTATTGTCGCAACCAAGCCTCGCCTACCGTAGCAGAGCGCAGGTAGGTCAGGTTCTTTTTGCGGGGGCGTCAAATAATTAATTCAAAATAAAACGCCAAACAACAAAGAAGACCGCAAACCCGGCCAGGAAGACCATGCTCACCCAGTTCAGGATCATCAATTTAGGACCTGGTTTAGTGCCTTCTGGCATCCAGTCACCAGTCACCGCCCGATAATTGATGTAAGCCAGGATCGGTGCAGTGAGAAAGGAAATGGTAGTTGCCAGATCCACCAGGAAGGTCATCCCTTTCATGAATAGACCGATAATACCCAATCCGCCGATCAAAACCACCGCCATCCAGATCCAGTACAGGTGATTATTTTCCTGCCCCTCATATTTGTCTGGGAAGATCAGCTCTGTGGATCGGGTCAACACCCGGGGGAAGGCATCCGTCACAGTGAGGGTCGTACTAAACATGGTGGTGAAAGCGGCCACAGCTACCAGCAAATAACTCCACTCACCCAGGGTACTGGTATACAGATTAATAAACTGCCCGGCGAATACCGCTCCTGATCTGGAGAATACCTCACCCGTCCCATACATGATCAGCCCCCCCAGGGTCAGGAATCCCAAGGCCAGAATGGCCGTGCCAAAATAGCCCAACCTGAAATCGAACAACGCATCTTTCAGCGTGGGAGCACTGCCGGTCTCCTTACGACGCTCGATGGTCCACAGGGAGTGCCAGACCGAGATATCAATGGCCGAGGGCATCCAGCCCATGAGCGCTACCAGAAATGAAACCCCGGCCACCGTCCAGAGCGCCGGAGGTATAAAATCAGTTTTTGCTGATGATCCGTGGCTCAGGGCAGCGATCACAGCAAAAATGGTGGAAATGGTCAGGACAATGATGATCACCTTGATCAACTTATCCAGGATACGATATTTTCCCACGGTGAGAATGGCAGCACAGATGGCCAAAATAATTGCACTCCACACCACAGGACTTAAGGCGATCCCAAAGATTTTACTGGCCAGCCCGGCAGTCACCACCGTCACAGCCGCCTGGAGGGTCCACATGGTCCCAAAGGTCATGACCAGAAAAATGGTCAAGGCCCACTGTCCCACCCGCTGATAGCCGTCCAGCAGACTCTCCCCCATGGCGGCGGCATAGCGCGGTCCAAATTCAAAAGCCGTGTATTTGAATAGATTGGCCACCAGCACCACCCAGACCAGGGCAAATCCATAGCTGGCTCCGGCGCGGGTACTTTGAACCAGATGGGAAACACCAATGGCAGCACCGGCCCATAAGAGACCGGGTCCCAGGGCTTTCAAACGGGATTGCCAGGCAGAAGAGATGTTCATCAGTTGACTCCTATTCGGTGATTTAATAGTCGAAAGTCTAAAGTCTAAAGTCTAAAGTCTAAAGTCTAAAGTCTAAAGTCTAAAGTCTAAAGTCGAAATGCTAATCGAGAATGCTATTCAAAGCTTGGATAATGGCAATATTTTCGGCTTCACGGACTGCCTTCAGGTCGATCATAAAAAGATCATCCATGATCCGACCCATGATGGCTGGATCATTCGAGCGCAGGCAACTGGCTAATTTCGAGGGATTTAGACTGGAATGTTTCACCGTGACTCCCACCGAGGGCATGCTCTCTGAGGGCGAGGCTCCCGAACCTACCTGGGCTTGTGTTTTTATAATATCCAAGACCAGGGCTGGATTATTTACGCCAGCCACCAGCGAGTGTGCCTGTTTTTCCAAAACGGATATCTCTCTGGCCAGATCCCGGTAAATGGGTACGTCATTAGGAACCTCCAAGTCTTTTGAGAAAGCTTTCAAGCCTTGAAGGGTCAGTAGGATCTGAGTTTTATCCGGTCGCAAGGCCCGCAGTAAATTATTTTTCTCGATCTTAGCGAGTATTTTCTGTTTACCGGCAATTATCCCACCTTGCGGTCCACCCAATAGCTTGTCGGTGGAGAAAGTTACCACATCTACGCCGGTTCTGATGATCTCAGAGACCAGGGGTTCACGCTGGAGGCCAAAGCCATCAATGGGCACCAGGGCACCACTGCCCAGATCGGCCAGCACCGGAATTCCATGTTCTTGTCCCAGCTCAACCAATTCTGGTAACGATACTTCCTTGGTAAATCCAGTGATCTTGTAGTTGGATGAGTGAACCCACAGCAGCAGTTTAGTACGAATTGTGATGGCTCCTGCATAATCCTTGAGATGGGTGCGGTTGGTGGTTCCTACTTCAACCAGTTTTGAACCAGCTTTACGTAATATCTCAGGAATGCGAAAAGAACCGCCGATCTCCACCAATTGTCCCCGACTGATGATGACTTCTTTTTTGTCAGCCAACGAATTTAGGGATAGCAGGACAGCGGCAGCATTATTATTAACCAGAAGACCATTCTCAGCCGAGGTCAGCGCTTTGATCCAGGGTCGTAGATGATCATGGCGATTGCCCCGACGCCCATCATCCAGATCTAGTTCAAGATTCACATAACTATCGCGCAATAGTTCCAGTGCTTCCAACATTTCCGAACTCAGCGGTGAGCGTCCAAGGTTGGTGTGGATCACCACGCCGGTGCCATTGATCACTTTGCGTAATGAGGTTTCAATTTTTTTGAGTCGCTTTCGATATAGCTCAGTCAAATTACTCAGCTCAATCGATTTCCCTTTACCGGCCAGCTGACGCATTTCGCTCAACATATCCCGAGCTTCATTTTTCTTCATACTATGGGGTAGATCTATCTCACCAACACCCTGTATGAGCTTATCGATGCTGGGTAGCTTTGACCGGTCCAGGGGTTCTTCATTTTTTTTCATAACTTGTCCAAAACATTGTTTTCAGCCACCCCTCTACACCTTGTTTCACGGCGGCAGGCAGATGAAACATGACTAGAAAATATAGCCGGCAAGCAGCCTTGCATATTTCTGGTTAATTTAATTTTGATGAGCTCGCAAAAAGTATTTAGAAAATCACATAATATGCCCTATAACCATTAAATACAACTGCTTACAACAAATACACGTAAATCAATAAATAACAACACTTTGTGCCATTTCGACAGGTGGTCCCTGAGCTCAGCCGAAGGGTGGTCCCTGAGCTCAGCCGAAGGGTGGTCCCTGAGCTCAGCCGAAGGGTGGTCCCTGAGCTCAGCCGAAGGGTGGTCCCTGAGCTCAGCCGAAGGGTGGTCCCTGAGCTC
>JAJRSW010000055.1 GCA_024278595.1 Fidelibacterota bacterium
GGAAAAAGCGTTCCCTCCAGATGGCTAAAACCCGGACCGGCGATGCTGAGCAGGACAGAATCAGTGAGTAGATCATTCATCTTCAACGAATCCAGATCAAGTTTCTGGCTCAGCAAGCCAATGATCTCATCTGATCGAAGCCCCTCAGGAATAGTGATCTTAACTTCAACCGCCCGGGCATGTGCCAGTGCTTCAATGGCTTCTGTATTCGTTGATCGGCGATCTAATAAATAGGCTCCCGGATATATCGCCCGGTTTTTACGGAGGAGTTGAGCTGCAATTTTGAAACTGCTCGGTGATCCGATCACGCCAGCCGTATAAAGTTGTTCTGCAATTGCCGTCAAACTTGCACCATCCTGAATGACCAGTTCTACCGTCCCGGGATCCACGGCCAGGGGGCGATGATCAAAGATCAGATACAGACTGGTGATCCCCGCCAGAGTGAGCATAATAAAAAATATAAGGATCGATCGTACAATACTTTTCAAGCACAAATTCCTTTCTAAAGTCAATCAATATAGATGGGCGCTTTTGGCATGTCAACGTTGGTAAATTTTTATGCGAAATAATGATTTTTATTTGCGCACCTATACTCCACCATCTATATTCGCCGCGCTATGGGAAGCAAAGGCAATAAAGACGGTAGACACTGGCTCTCTGAGTTACCTTTTTCGCGTACAAATTATATTCTTTTCATAGCAGGGCTTTTTGTCATTATTCTTGGATATGTTCTCATGGGAGCTGGTGAGTTAAACAGCACCCAATCGTTGACTGTTTCACCCATTGTGTTACTCATCGGCTATCTCGTTATCTTCCCGGTGGCCATCATGTACAAGAAAAAAGACAAAGCTAATTGAAATTTTGGGGATCGTAGTTTCCGTCTTCGCTCTCCGAGCTACGCCGTGACAAGCAGCTTGGTTGAAGTAGATAGACATTGCAACCCTCAGCCTTCAAAGCAATGATCCTGCGAGAAGTGTTTGAAAATTTGGGATCGTAGTTCAGCTTGGTTAGAACGCCGGCCTGTCAAGCCGGAGGTCGCCGGTTCGATCCCGGTCGGTCCCGCAAAAAGCTCTTGAGAAATCAGGAGCTTTTTTTTATACATTTTAGCCTGTTGGTTTTAACCTGCACTATTCATGAATTATGGCCACGAAGATTATTAAAGTTATGAACAAGGTCATTTTCAAACAGAATTATTTGCATCTGTGAGTAATTTTAGATAAGCATATATTTTTTGGAACTTTGTCTTCGTGACTTAGTGGCTATGAATTATTCAGGCTTAATATCTTTCACCACACTTCCCGGGGAAAATGTGGCTAGTCATGGAATCAAGGATCCTAACCCCAGGAGTTAAACGGGATCATGAGTAAAAATTGGATAGGGTTGAAAATGTTAACCTCCTCGGGAGTTGTTTAAATAAAGGCCACCATGGCTACGACGTAGCTTGGCACGTCTCAACCCTTCGAGATTCCATTTTTAATATCAAATGCCAATCGATAGCGCAGCCCGCTAGGGTGACCGGAAAAATTGATTTAACCTTAATCTGAGTTTTGAAATCTATGTGCTACACTCGGAAGCTGAAACGCGTTTGGCAGGCATTATTCACTAAAAACAAATCTTTTTAATTTACATGGGTTCGTCCAGGCTCCCATCGATCAATTGAGCAAACTTTTTAATCTCACGGCCATGGATGGGTCCAGCCTGATCCCAATTCCTTCCTCCAAACTGGGTTTTGGAATAATCGTCGTAAGCTTCCTGGATCTCTTGCCTGGTATTCATGCCAAAAGGTCCGTGTTGGACCACTGGTTCTGAAATAGTATGTTGATCACAATTCAACCCGTTGAGCAGATCAGGATATCGCTACCTGAAAATACCTGAGATTCGCCAGATCGACCACTATTCAAACAAATAAGACTTCATATTTCCTGCTTATTAATTATGTTGTAATAATTGATTGAAAAGGAGGCAAGAGTGGGTCGGACAAAACTTATTATAGTAGTGATTGTAGGTGTTTTCATCAGCATGCAATTAATACCGCTCAATCAAGTTAATCCTAAGATCATTCAAGATATTGCAGCACCAGCGAAGATCGACCAAATTCTGAGAACATCCTGTTATGATTGTCATTCAAATGAAACCGTCTGGCCCTGGTACAGTCGAATCGCACCAGGTTCTTTTCTCATCACCAGGGATGTCATTGAAGGACGGAAACATATTAATTTCTCGGAATTTTCTGAATTGGATGCTTTTGACAGTACAGATATAGCCGAAGAGATCATTGAAGTTCTGGAGGACGGCGCAATGCCAATTCTACCGTATCTGTTACTTCATCCTGGTGCCAGCCTGAGTGACAGTGAAAAGCAGGCCTTGAAAATTTGGGCAGAATCACTCTACCCAAATTAAATTTAAAGACCGTTATCTTGTCGAGAAGTTGTGAGGAATAAATGGATATTGCCACCATAGTTGGACTTGCATTTGGCTTGTTCCTGGTATTTTTCGGGATGTCAGAACCAGGTACCTTCACCCCTCCAGAAGCCTTTTTTAATCTCCGTGGACTAGCCATTGTTTTAGGTGGGACCCTGGCTGCAACCCTGGTCAATTATCCCTTTAAAAATGTTCTGGGAATGCTAAAAGTCTCACTGCAGGCTTTCTCCAACAATGGTAATAACAACCACATGGAAATCATTGCTGAATTGTCAACTTTCTCTGAACAGGCCAGAAAGAAGGGACTGCCTTCCCTGGAAAATATGCTGGACGGAATTGAGAACCACTATTTACAAATGGGTCTGGAAAACGCCATCCTTGAAAGAGACCCAAAAAAGTTGGAAAATTTCCTGGATAATGAGCTCAACTCTATGATCGACCGCCATTCAAATGGGCAGGAGATCTTCTACAATATGGGTTCCTACGCGCCGGCCTTCGGGCTATTGGGGACTGTCATGGGTTTGATCCTCATGATGACAAGGCAGGCTGCCACCTCCTCGGTAGACAGTTATGCCGCTGGCGCTCAGGACTCAATGGCAGCCCTCCTGGGTGGAATGGGTATTGCGCTGGTCACCACTTTCTATGGTGTATTGCTGGCCAATCTTTTGTTTATACCCATTGCTGGTAAATTAAAAGCCCGGTCTGATGAAGAAGTGCATAGCCTGAATATCATCAAGGCTGGCATTCTAAGCATTCACGCCAAAGAACATCCTCTTATCATGCGAGAGAAACTGCTAACCTTTGTGGATAAGGACACTCGCCGGGCTGCCAGACAAGCTGCCGATTAGCTCTAAATGGCCAAGCTCTCCTTATCCGCCGAACGTGCTTCAAATTCATGGAAGGTCACTTACAGTGATCTGTTAACCGGATTGCTGGCATTCTTCCTCCTACTCATCATCAAGGCCGAGGAGGATGCCAAAACCACCTTCAAATTTGCTGATCAAATGAAAGATGTTATTTATAGCAAGATCGTAAAAGAGAAGCAAGCTCGGGGGCTGGACTGGCTTTATGTTGAACATGCAGGTCCCAAGGGTATCAAGCTATTGATCCCATCAGAAATCGGTGACCGTACATTTTTCCAATCCGGCGATGATCAGATCGTTATTAATTTTATTTTTTATCTACAAACCGTGGCAAATATCGTAGCTGACCTGGAGTTGGAAAAGATCCCCATCCGACATGCCGATGTCTTCAGAAAATTACAGGCTACTGGCAAGACCGTTAAGATCAACGTGAGGATCGAGGGGCATTCAGATGCTGTCCCCCTGGGTCGTTCCTCCCGATTCCGAGACAATTGGGATCTATCCACAGCCCGGGCTCACCAGGTCATGCAATTTTTCATGTCTCAGACCCCCCTCCCGGATTCATATTTTTCAGTTTCAGGATACGGACCCTTTCATCCGCTAATCGATATCAGGAGTATCGATGAGAACCGCCGGGTTGAGATCTATCTGGATATTCAAATGATCGATCTGGAAAACGGTCGGCATGTCTGAGGATCTGAATAAGATAGCGGGGCAAGCCCGTTCGAGCTGGGTTCTTTCTTACGGTGATACCATCACACTGCTGATCACCTTTTTTATCATGATGATCACCGTACGCGCCGGTCAGATCAACAAGATCCATAACTGGGTAAATGAACGGTTGGATGAAGCAACTTCCGAAGTCCAGGAAGTCATGGATGCTTCAAAGATTAAAGAAATCTCTATCAAAAGAAATTCCAAGGGTGTGCAGATCACTTTGAATGATCCTCGCCTTTTTGAAGTTGCCTCAGCCCAACCCCGGCAGAGCCATACTTACCAATTAGATGCGGTATCGGCAGCTATTCGCGATCTGCAAATTTTCCATTTGGAGGATACTCCCCATGCAGGGTTCTTAAAAGAGTTGGAAGTATCAGGATTACAGTGGCTGGTAGAAATTCGCATTGAAGGGCATACAGATAACATGCCTCTCACCCGTAATGCGCTTTACCGGGATAACTGGGAATTAAGTGCGGCCAGAGCGCAATCCATCATGATCCAGCTTCAGGATAGGACCGGATTGGCGCCCTCCATTTTTGCCATCGGAGGCTTTGGGGAATTTCAACCCATTGGAGATAACAATACCCAGGCTGGTCGCGAGGTTAACCGTCGGGTTGAAATCTATATTGGTGCGTCTTTGATCAAGGTCCTCTAATTCCGGCTTCCCAGATCTTCGGTTCAAAAAAACAGATTTTCCCTTTGTTGAAAGAATATTAACATTTATCATAATGCTCTTAAGAATCGGAACATTCAACAGGTTTTTACGTTTAGGTATGCATGAATAAATTTTTAATCTTCTTACTCTTCTTAGCCCCCCTCTTTGGGATGGAACTGACAATTCTGGATCAGGGAACGACAAGTATTACAATAAAGCTCAATATTTCTGAGCCCCAACTGGCCGCTTATCAATTTGGCGATAGATCCCTGTTACTACCACGTTGGTCAAATACCAAAGTCGGCTATAACCCAAATTCACAAAATATCGTCCCTCGGTTTTCCATTCCAATCCTAATCCCACCAGCTGGTGAATTGCCAAGTATTCAGGTGTTGGATACGCAGCTTCAACCTGATCCCCGGCTCACCCGGCTCAACATATTGCCGGAGAGCATCAATGAGACTCAAAACTTGCCGGATATGGATCCAGATCAGTTGCTTGACCAGCTGGTGACGGAAGACTTTCGCGCCTATCACACCGGGCGGATCTTGATATATCCCTATGCATCTGGAGGACAGCGACTGGTGGAGATGACCCTGCGGCTTGATTTTCCCACCAATATCCCAGAGGGAAAAAGCCGAAACCCGGAATTGCTCCAGGGCTACCTCAACTGGGAAATGGCTAAAAACTGGAGCCGTCCCGAACCGGAAAGTCTGAGACGATCTCTAAGCCAGTTTCCCACGGGCCAATGGTATCGGATTCCCATCAACAGCATGGGAATTCATCGCATTAGTGTTGGCTCCTTTGCCGGTAGCGTCCCTGATTCTGATCCGGCAAGCTGGCAGGTCTATGCGCCCTTTTTTGAGGGCAGATCACTCCCCTTCGGTCTTAGCAACACCGAACCAACACCGGATAACCTTAAACCAGTCAGTATAGGGGGTAGTGGCCTGACGGACGGTGTATTCTCAGGAGACGATGAGATCATCTTTTTTGCCCAGGCTTTGAATGGTGACTTTAAAGGTGAAAATTTTACCCACCTCTTTGGCCGACAGCGCTACTATTGGCTTAGTGTTCCCGAAGACAATTCCTTTACAGCGAACCATGTTTCACCCTTGGCTAGCTCCCCCCTGAATCCCGCTGAGACCGTGCTGAATTATGAAAAACGACTGTATCATGAATCTGATCTATACAATCAATTGCATTCTGGTCAGACCTGGGTGGGTGAAAAGTTAACCGGGAGTTCTGACCAGTTCACCCTCACTTTCTCCGAGGATTATTTAGATCTGAATGGGAGTGACGAGCTAAAATTGAATGCCCTGATGATCCTCGACTATGATGTGGGAGGATACCGGGACTCCATCCACGTAGAGTTGAATGGTTTTCCATTTAATGTGACTCAGAATACCTCTACCTGGTATAAAAAAATAGCCCTCAATGGGACATCCGGCGGGATGATGCAGGATGGTAATAACACCCTTATATTGAACTATACCAGCATTGCAAACAACTCTGTTGTATATCTGGATAGTTTGCGCCTGGCTTACCATCGCCTGCTGGCTCCTGCTGACAATTATCTTTTTGGGACGGTCACCCTGCCAGGCTTGGTAAACCGCCTTATTTTTCAAGATCTGCCTGCAGATTTTCACCTTTGGGATATTACTAATCCATCGACCATCACCGAATGGCAGATCGAAAATGATCAATTCACACTTGCCGAAACCGGTAAACGCGAGTTGATCGGATTCACCACTGATCAGGTAACAAATATCATATTAAGTGAGTCCATTGATCAAGGAGACCCGCCCTTGCGTCGGCTTGGACAGCAAGCTGACTACCTGATAATTACGCCTGAAATATTCATGGACCAGGCTGAACGGATCAAGGACTTACGCGAGCAACAGGTGGCTGAGTCTGAACGTCTCAGCGTGGAGATCATTCTCATTGAAGACATTTACGATCAATTCTCAGCTGGTACTACGGATCCTGCCGCCATCAAACATTTTCTCCACTATGTATATTTTTTCTGGGATCAGCCCCAACTGCACTACGTACTTTTCCTGGGTGATACGGATTATGATTACCGTAATATTACCGGTCAGAGCAAGATGATAATCCCCACCTATCAAAAAGACGGATTCACTGATATCAGTTCCTACCCCACGGATGACAAGTACACTTATATCGCTTCCGGTACCTGGGATGCCCTGCCTGATCTGGCTATTGGTCGGCTACCAGCCCAGACCCACGATCAATTGGAGATCATGGTTGATAAGATCATCAGCTATGAGTTGACCCCGGAACCGGGAATCTGGCGGAACACGATCACACTGGTGGCCGATGATCCCATGCGCCCAAATTCGAATGAGCCTATTCACATAAATGACACTGAGCGCTTAGCTCGAATTTTTCCCTTGAGCATTCACGTGGACAAAGTTTATCTGACCGAATATGCTGAGGTCCAGGACCCCAACTCCCCTTACATTAAAAAGCCGAAAGCCCGGGATGATTTTATTAGAAAACTTTACAACGGAACTTTGCTGGTGAATTATCTGGGGCACGGATCTCCAAATGTCTGGGCTCAGGAGGAAGTTTTTACGGTCTCTGACCTGGGCCTGGTAAAGACCGGCATGCGGCTGCCCTTCTGGATAGCTGGAACCTGCGATTGGGCAAAATATGATGACATTAATTCCTCCTGTGTTCCAGAGGAGCTCATGCTCATGCAGAGCAATGGTGCCGTCGGGATCCTTTCCACTACCCGGAAAACTTACGCCTCCCCCAATAGCGCCCTGTTATCAGTCTTTTTTAATTATTTGTTTCCCGAAAATGACGCTGGCCGCTCGATTGCGGTTGGTGATGCCATTATGCTGGCTAAAAATATCGCTGAAACCTCCGATGTGAATAATGAGAAGTACATCTTATTTTCTGATCCAGCTTTAAAGCTGGCGTCCCCTGTCCGAAAAGGTCAGATCGAAACTCTTAATCCCAGTGTACTTCAAGCCATGGGTCGAGTGAGCTATTCCGGCGTAACAGATACCAGTCTGGGAGTTGATGCCAGGGCTGCAGTCACTGTTTATGACACCCCTAATCCAGTGACCCGTTCCTACCTAACTGGCTCCAGTGGATACGTTGCCCAGATCTCATATGTCCTGCCCGGTAAACGGATCTTCCGCGGGTTGATCTCGGTCAATGATCAGGATTTTTCCGGGGAGTTCGTGCTCCCGAAAGATATAAAATACTCCGGGGAAGGTGGGATCCTGCGGGTGCAGTATTGGGATAATTCCGGACTGGATGGCAGCATCTTTCTGGATACCTTGAAGTTCCAGGGGACCGATTCTACAGCACTGGATGATAATGGTCCCGAGATCCTCTTTATCTCTGATAATCTGGCCCTGTTGAACGGGGATCACTTCTCCGCAAATGATGCCTTGGAAATAGAGTTACGAGATGACCAGGGTATTAATCTTACGGGTGCGGCGGGTCATGGGATCAGCCTGGCCATTGATGAAGATTGGGACAATGCCTACGATGTTACAGAACTTTTTGAATATGACCTGGATCATTCTGACCTGGGAAGACTATCGGCCTATCTCTCTGAGATCCCCCCTGGAGAACATCTTATTTCGTTAAAAGCCTGGGACAGCCAGAATAATCCGAATGAGGCCAGTGTAAGACTGGAATTCTTCGCCGCTAATGATTTCAGGATCTATGATCTGTTCAATTTTCCAAATCCGATGGTAGACGATACGGATGTCACTTTTCTCCTGTCTCATCCCGCTGAGGTGGAGTATGCCATCTACACCCTGGCCGGACGTAAGATCATCGGTGAAACACTGGGTTACCGGAGTCAGGGCTTTAATACATTCCCCTGGGATGGGCGTGACCGTTTTGGCGACCAATTGGCCAATGGGGTCTACATCCTTTATGTAAAAGCTGACAGTGATGAATTCAGTGAACCCACCGAGAGCATCCAAAAGCTGGTGATCACACGTTAGTGTCCAGGCAACCCTGTATTGGTGCAACCAAGTCTGGTTCTTTTTGTTGCTAACTGCGTTGAATATTATGAACATAGCTAAGGCTATACTCATAATATCCGCCTTGTTATCAATCAAAAACTCCTGCGACTTTTCACATACTACAGGGTTACCTGGACACTAGTGTCCAGGTAAGCAGTTATGGATCCCACGATGCTGATCCTGGCCAGCGCTTCCCCACGACGTAAGTTGTTATTGGAGCAGATCGGTCTCTCCTTTGAGATCCATCCCAGTCAGGTACCTGAACCCGACTATACGGCTGGTGACCCTGTTGAATATGCAATTGGTTTGGCTGACTTGAAAGCGGCTGAGATCTCCCTTCAATTTCCCACGGCCCTGGTGGTGGGCGCTGATACCATTGTAGTGGTGGATGACCGGGTACTGGGTAAACCGCTGGATGCAGCTTCAGCCAAAAACATGCTGGAATTGCTCTCTCATCGGACCCACCAGGTGATCACCGCTTATTGTTTCCGCTTGAGAAGCCGGGGGATCAGACAAAGCCATCATGTTCTAACTCAGGTCCGCTTTAAAAAACTGCATGAGACTGAGATCGATGATTACATCCGTTCGGGGGCCCCATTTGATAAAGCCGGTGCTTATGGAATTCAGGATTATTCAGGAATATTTGTCGATCATATCGAGGGCTGTTTTTACAATGTGGTGGGCTTCCCCCTATCAGATTTCAATTCCCGGCTCAGTGATCTGTTGCAAGAATACCAGCTCAAGCTCTAAAAAAGATCCAGTTTCAGCATGTCTCAAAATTGATCGCAGCTTGATTGCAGTTCTGAATTGTCCAGGGCTTCGTTCAGAAACATCCCACAGCCCTGCTTTTTCTATCTGTGAAGATCTGTGTTTTATCAAGCCTGCCACGGCAGAGCTGAAAGCGAAGACGGGTGCCAAAGAACGAACTATGGACAGAATGGATTTGGTATTCCTCAAAATTTGTACCGATATATTCATGTCTAGAAAAGCTCCCGGACCTTCTCTGCGGTCTTGATTTATGGGGAAAAATCCTTAAACTCAGGAGCATTCAGCTTGGAGGAGCAGTCGTGGCATTTCATGAAGACCTAAGAAACCATCGCCTTAAAAAAGGACTCATCCTGGAAGAGATATCCGAGGACACCAAAATCAATGTCCGCATCCTGCAGGCGTTGGAACAGGGTGATTATCATATCCTCCCCGTTCCTTATGTACGTTTATTCATGAAAGCTTATGCCCAAGCCATCGATTTTCCGGTTGAGGATATTTTGCGAGGCCTGGAAAACGAACTCAAGCTTACGGGAGAACAGGGTGGATCCAACCCCCTTTCATCTGATCTGGCTGGATCTGTGGATATGACCGGAGCTCTGATCTCCGATAATCAGAACATGCTTCAGACGGAGCGTGGCTCACAAAGCAATACCACCCGGCTGATCGCTGGAATCATCGTACTGATTGTGGTGATCATATTTGGTAAAAGTCTGCTCAGACCGAATACACCTGCCTCACAAACACCACAACGTCCATTGCTACCTGCCATAAATTTGAATTTGAGCCTTGATTCACTTGACCTGCCTGATTCATTGTTCTCGCCTCAGTCCAAGGGACTGACCATTACCTCTGCCGACTTTTTATCCATCGTCCGTCAACAGGTTAACAAGCCAAGTGATACGCTATTCCAGGAACCTGGCAGATCTTTGACCATAGTGTTCTCAGATTCCATGCAACTGAAAATGTACCCCAGCAGTGCCGTGTTCATCTCCATTCAAAAAGACACCTTACCTGGTTCCCCTTTCAACAATGCCTGGTTGGTTATTTCTGCCGATTCCACCAGCGGACAGTTGCGGACCTATCCCTCCCTGTGATCTGATTTCAGGGAGTTCCTTCGATCTAGCTTATTAGCGACGATTTGGATCGTCGTTTTTTTTACCGCCTACCGGTTGAGCTGGTTGTAAACCAGGGTTTTTAACCCACAAAAGCTATATCGGCTCCATCGGCCTGCTCAGGCCTGACTGGCCTCAAGCAACGTATCTTGTTGTTTATATGCGCCTTATCATCAACAACTGATTGGTTTATTCGCTTTCCTTAGAGGGTTGCGCAGCCAGTTCTACCTGGTATGGATTCAAAGAATTTTACTTTTTTGCTTGGTTTGTGGGTAGTTTTACCTAATTTATGGGTAATAGTGGGTGATAATCCCTAACTATTCAATTGCTGAAACGGGAAATGGGAACAAAAACATTTACAGGCGAATTTCGTTATTCAATCGATTCTAAAGGTCGGGTGAATATTCCTGCGAAATTCAGAAAAGCGTTACCGGAGACCAGTGAGGATACTTTCGTGGTAACTCGAGGCTTGGATGAGAACATCATCGCCTACTCATTGGACAAGTGGCAGCAGATCGAGGAAGAATTACTGAAGCTTTCTTCCCGCCTACCAGGGCACCGTGCGTATAAACGCCAGGCGACCCGCTTTGCCTCGCCGCTCAAATTCGATAGCCAAGGTCGCGTCGCGATTCCAGCCAATCTGCTGCAACATGCCGGGATTGAGAAAGACGTCGTGATCATTGGGATGATCGATGAAATCGAAATTTGGGATCCGGAAATTTTAAAACGCTATGAGGAAACTGTGTTCCAACTTGATGCTGAGGATATTGAAGCCATTGACAATTATACCAGATCGTCGTGAGTCAGCCAGCTCAGACGCAATTTCGTCACACACCAGTTCTGGTGAGCGAGGTTTGCGAGCTGCTGGTCAACGATCTTTCCGGGATATATGTGGATGGGACCTTCGGTCTCGGTGGACACACAAAAGCACTTTCCGCCCTGCTGAATGTTGATGCAACATTAATTGGCATAGATCAGGATCAAACTGCTCTTGCGCAATTCCCCCCTTCCCTAGTACAGCAATCCCTGCACCTGGTGTGCACAAACTTTGAGAATTTGAATCAGGTTCTAAACGACCTGAATATCAATAAAGTTCATGGGATCCTGCTGGATCTCGGACTGAATTCCTTCTCGCTGGATGATCCCGAGCGAGGATTTGCCTTCAGTCTCCCAGGCCCCCTGGACATGCGTTTTGACAGATCAAATGAACTGACAGCAGAAATCGTGGTGAACACGTATTCGCAAGAGCAGCTGGCGAATATCATTTATCGCTATGGAGAAGAGAGGAATAGTCGCAGGATAGCGCGTAGAATCGTGGAAATGCGGACCAGCAAAAAATTAACCCGGAGTGATGAGCTAAAACAGGCTGTCATGAAGAGTGTGGATCCCCGCTTCCGCAACAAATCTCTGGCCAGAGTATTTCAGGCCTTTCGAATCGAAGTCAATCGCGAAATGGACGTTCTGGCTCAGGTGCTGGATGCCGCCACAGATGTACTGGTCCCTGGTGGTCGCCTGGCAGTGATCAGTTATCATTCTCTGGAAGACCGGATGGTCAAAATGCACTTTCGGGAATTGTCTAGAGATGTACCTCGTCAACCAGGCATGGTTGATACTGAGGTAAAAATTCCGTTCCTGAAAAGAATTACCGGTAAACCCGTGGTGGCGCAGCCTTCAGAAGCTTCCCAGAATCCACGGGCACGCAGCGCCAAGCTGCGGGTCGCAGAGAGGACCACTCATGCGACACAGTGAGACGGGACGTGAGATCCTGAAAACTATTCTATATATCGGTATGGTGCCCATCGTGGCCGCTCTGTTATTTCTGTATGTCTGGCTCGGCGAAGAAGTTCGGACAAGTGCCGTAAAACTGGACTCACTTAAGACCCGGGAGATCAAGCTCCGTGGCGAGTACAATCTGGTGCTGAGCGAACGAAATCGCCTCCACCGCCCGGACAACCTATCCAAATTGGCCCGTGAGAACCTGGGATTGATCCAGCCGAATCCAGAAACCCGCGAGATCAGAGTCAGACTAAAATGAGTATGACCTATAAGAAATTTCGTGGTCGCTATATTATCGTAGTTATGGGTTCGGTCCTGATCTGGACCATGTTGGTGTTTCGCATGTTCTTTATCCAGGTCATTGATGCAGAAAGTCTGGGAATTGCCATTGAATCCAGATTTGAGGCCAAGGTTTCGGTGCCACCCTTGCGCGGTAATTTTTTCGACCGGAATGGCAAAAAGCTCACTGACAATTCTGAACATTTCACCTTTGCTGCCCGACCAGGAAAAGTCAAAGATAAAGATGCCATCGCCCGACTGTTCAGCAAAACCTTTAACAAGTCAAAGCAATATTACCTGAATCTTTTAAACTCAAAGAAATCATTCATTTACCTTGAGCGGAATGTCAATCCAATCTTGGGACGGGAACTGGGTCAGGGTCTGCTCCCAACCGGTGTGCAGGTTGAATCCAATGTTCGTCGTTATTACCCCTACGGTGATGTGGCAGCGCCTTTAATCGGTTTTGTGGGTACCGAGAATCATGGATTATCCGGACTGGAAGCCCATTATGATCATCAATTAGCAGGCATTGAAGGCTGGAAAGAGCGGGGGTCCGATGGACGCGGCAATACGCGTATTCGGGGAAGCTTCAAGGAACAGAGGCCGATCAACGGTGATAATATTTTTCTAACAATTGATATAGACCTGCAGGTAATCATTGAAGATGAATTACGATCCGCCGTTGAACGACATAAAGCGGATCGGGCCATGGCCGTTCTGGTCGATCCTCATACGGGAGAGGTGCTGGCTCTGGCAAATGTGCCCAGCTTTAATCCGAATTCTCGTGCAGACCTGACTCAGGAATCACTTACCTCCCACCCCATCATGTCGGCCTTTGAACCCGGTTCTACCTTCAAGGTAATTGGGGCCACCGCCTTGCTGGAGAATAACGCAGTGCATCCCATGGATGTCCTCTTCTGTGAAAATGGAAAGTTTTCAATCCACGGTATCAGTATCAAAGACTGGCGGCCATTTGACAATCTGACCTTCTCAGAAGTGCTTCAAAATTCATCGAATATCGGCGTCATTAAAGCCATGGAAAAATTGGAAGCCTCCAAGCTGTTCAGGACTGCCAGAAAATTTGGCTTCAGCGAAAAGAGTGGTATTCAATTCCCCTATGAGAATACGGGGTCCCTTAAAAACAATAAATACTGGTCAAGCGTCTCCAAATCTGAGATCGCCATTGGTTATGAGGTATCGGTTACCTGTTTGCAACTGGCAATGGCCTATGCCGCTATCGGGAATGGTGGGGTACTCCTGAAACCGCAATTGGTTAGGAATATTACCACGCCAGGTGGCCATGAACAGACAGTTGACCAGATGGATGCTATTCGCCAGGTGGCTTCTGAAAACACCATGCGCACCCTGGCGGATATCCTGGAAAAAGCAGTCTCTCAGGGTACCGGATCCCACGCCTTTTTGCCCAGCCTGAGGATCGCAGGAAAAACTGGAACCGCAAAAAAGATCCGGAATGGTAGATATGTCAGTGAATATATGGCTTCATTTGCCAGTTTTTTTCCAGCCAATGATCCTAAGTATGCTCTAATCGTGGTCGTGGATCATCCCAGGGCCGGTGGCTATACTGGTGGTATGGTGGCTGCCCCCATCGCAAAACAGATCTATCGGCGGATTCATAACCTGAATGGCATCTCTCAAAAACATTACCTACAGGCAGCCAATTCGTCCCCTTCGGACCAGGCCGGGGATTCCCCATCTTTAACGGGGCAATTACTCAGTGCTGTTATTCCGGTAATAAAAGCAAATGCTGGACAACTTATTATGCCTGACCTAAAAGGTCTGAGTATGAAGATGAGCCTCTCAGGCCTTTATGCCATGGGACTGACCCCCGTTCCACACGGCAGCGGGCGCGTCATCAGACAGGTGCCTTCAGCCGGTAAAAAACTGAGCACAGGTCAAACTGTTGAGATCTATTTGGGTGAACTATGAATCTGAATAAGCTCAACGCCAATGTATCGAACATTATTGAGGTCAAGGGTCAGCCGGATCTAAATATTTCAGGGATCAGTTACGATTCCCGCCAAGTTCAGCCCGGTTTTTTATTTATTGCCATACGGGGCCTGGTCTCTGATGGTCATAACTATATCCCAGCCGCTATCCAGGCTGGTGCCGTTGCCATCGTGTATGATCGAGGGGATCTGGCCATCTCTGCTGATGTGACGGCCATCCTGGTAGAGGATTCCCGGATGATCCTGCCTGATATCGCAGCTACTTATTATGGACATCCCGAGGAGGATCTCAGGCTGGTTGGTATTACCGGTACCAACGGAAAAACCACTACCAACTACTTTGTCCAGCATCTACTCACGGACTCCATGCTCAAGACAGGCCGGATCGGCACCACTGGAGCGGCCATGGGTGATGTGAACATCGATCTGATGCACACAACCCCTGAATCTGCAGATCTTTACGAAATACTCGCCGAATTCGTAGCCCATGGCGCCGAGGCGGTGACCCTGGAAGTATCCTCGCATGCTCTGGCTCAGAATCGGGTGGAGGGACTCAGTTTTGATGTGGCTGTCTATACCAATCTCACTCAGGACCATTTGGACTACCATGGTTCTTTCGAGGAATATCTGACTGCCAAACAACTCCTGTTCAAGGGGCTGTCAGAAGAGTCAGTTGCCATCGTAAATACAGACGACCCGTTTTCAGCAAGAATTATCGAAGTGTGTGTGGCGAAGATCGTCCGTTATGGGTATAACGCCCAGGCAGAATACCGGATCCTTGATCATTCCATCAATCGTGATGGTGTAGAATTATCTTTAGAGACACCCGCCGGTCGGCGAAAACTTCAAGTGAACACCGTTGGCAGTTTTAACTATTACAACTTCCTGGCAGCCTATGCTGCAGCAGTGGAGTTGGAATGTGATATCGAAAAGGTCGAGGCAGCTGCCCAGACCCTGCCGGCGGTGCCTGGTCGCCTCGAAAAGATGGCCAATTCAGCCCCGTTCACTGTGTTTGTGGACTATGCTCACACACCTGATGCCATGGAAACCATCCTGAACACCCTGGTTGAGGCTTACCCTGACCAGAAGCTCATCTCTGTTTTTGGCTGCGGTGGAGATCGTGATCAGGGGAAACGCCCCCTCATGGGTGAGATCGCTACCCGTTTATCCACCCACACGATCCTGACTGATGACAATCCGCGCACAGAGTCACCCATAGCCATTATTGATGCCATAGCGGCTGGCTGTAAAGACCGGAAGAACTATGAGATCATCCAGGATCGCAGCAGCGCATTGGAAGCGGCCCTCCAGCAGGCACAGCCAGGTGATATTATTGCCATTCTGGGCAAGGGTCATGAGCAGTATCAGGAGATCATGGGGAAGCGTAAACCTTATAGTGATATGGACCTGGTGAACCAATTCATGGAGCAGCATGGCTATTTTGCATGAGACCCTGACATCGCTCCCTGATATCAAGATCTTGGGAGTGTTTGACTCCCCAATTACCGGTGTCAGTATTGATACTCGAAGCTTAAATGCCGGAGATCTCTTCGTGGCATTTATTGGTACCCAGGTGGATGGTCATGACTTTATCCCAAAAGCCATTTCCCGTGGCGCTTCAGCCGTCATGGCCTCCACTTTCTGGGACGGATGTGAGCATTGGGACGCCCCCATCCCGCTGATTATAACCGAGGATCCGGTAAAAACACTGGCTGACCTGGCCACTGCACACCGGAAACGTTTCCAGATACCGCTCATCGCCATCACCGGAACGAATGGAAAAACCTCCACCAAAAACCTGCTCACCCATATTCTTGAAAGGCGATTTACGGTTTTGAGCACAAAGGGTAATCTTAATAATCACATTGGTTTACCAATGACCATCCTGAACCTGGACCAAAGCCATGAGATGGCCGTTATTGAGATGGGAGCCAGTCAGCAGGGTGATATCGAATACCTGTGTAAGATCGCTCAACCCACCCAGGGGCTCATCACGAACATCAGTCTGGCTCATATTGAATATTTTCACGACCTGGAAACCATCCAGGCCACCAAGGGAGAGCTTTTTCAGTACCTGTGTGAGCATGAGGGTCGCTCATTTGTCAATATCGATGATGCCCTAGTTGAACAATTGGCCGAGATATGTACCAATCCCATCAAATTCGGTTTTCAAATGGTTCGGGAAAGATCCTATGGAATGACCGGACCTGATGAACAGGGTTGTTACGATATTTCTTTCGGAAAATATTCTGCTCACCTGACCCAGCCTGGGAAAGCCAGCGCCTGGAATGCAGCGGCTGCCATCACCATCGCTTTGCAAAACGGTCTGCGCTTTGATCAGGTAAAGAGTGCCCTGGAAGATTACCCCGGAGAACAGGGCCGCATGGAGTATGAATTGGTTGGGGCAGTTCACTTTTTCAACGATGCCTATAACGCCAATCCAGCCAGCGTAAAAGCAGGCTTTGAGACGGTATCTGAGTTGAACAAATCCTCGCGCAAGATCTTGATCTTTGCTGATATGTTGGAATTAGGAGCACACAGCCCGGCCTTACATGCAATTGCCGGTGAGCAAATGGCCATTGCCGGGTTTGATCACATCATCCTGTTCGGGGAAGAGGTGCAGGCCAGTGCCCAAAAGCTCAATGAATTAGGCTATCATTCAGTTTATCACGACCCCCATAAAGCTTCCGCCATTCGACACTTCCTGGAACACATTGCCCCTGGTGATGTGGTGTACCTGAAGGGATCACGTAGTATGCAATTGGAGGCTTTCATCAACGCCTATAAGGAACAGAACTAATGCTATATCATCTGCTGCTGCCGCTCCAGGAATATTTATCAGCATTAAACGTATTCCGCTATATCTCCTTTCGCTCTGCCAGTGCCGCCATCACGGCTGTCCTTTTTTCATTCATCGTGGGTCCCTGGATCATCCGTAAGCTGCATAAAATGCAAATTGGTGAAACGATTCGCACGAATGGCCCAAAATCTCATGCGGCCAAGGCCGGAACACCGACCATGGGGGGGCTCATCATCCTGGGTGCGATCCTGATCCCCACCCTGCTCTTTGGCCGTCTGGACAATATTTATATCCAGATGATGATCGTCTCTACTGTCTGGATGGGTGCTGTGGGGTTCATAGATGATTATCTCAAGGCCGTCAAAAAGTCCAAACGCGGCCTCATCGCCCGTTACAAACTACTAGGCCAAGTCTCATTGGGCCTGCTTCTGGGGGCGGTCATGTTGCTCCATCCGGAATTCGAAAATGTTCGTACCGTTACCACCGTGCCCTTCATGAAAGATCTGATGATAGATCTAAGGACCGGCTGGCTGTATATCCCCTTTGTCATCTTTGTGATCACAGCTACCTCAAATTCTGTCAACCTTAGCGATGGTCTGGATGGCCTGGCGGCGGGACTCATGGCCATTGCAGCCGTGGTCTTTGCCGGTATCGCCTATATCACTGGACGCGCTGATTTCAGTCAATATTTAAACATTATATATCTCCCTGGTGCAGGAGAGCTCACTGTCTTTTGTGCGGCACTCATTGGAGCTTCGATTGGTTTTCTCTGGTTCAACGCCCGACCTGCAGAGGTCTTTATGGGCGATACCGGGTCATTGGCTCTGGGAGCCGCACTTGGGGCGGTGGCAGTCATGTTAAAGAAGGAATTCCTACTCCCCTTCGCGGGTGGAGTTTTCATTCTGGAGTCTCTTTCAGTGATCATTCAAGTGCGCTATTTCAAATATACCAAGAAAAAGTATGGAGTGGGTCGGCGCATCTTTAAAATGGCACCCATTCATCATCATTTTGAGCTAAGCGGTTGGGACGAGAACAAAGTAGTGATCCGGTTCTGGATCATGGGAATTCTGTTTGCCTTCCTCACCTTTACAACTTTCAAGATCAGGTAATTGTGGACGCGGCTAAAGTAACGGGACAGAAGGTCACTGTGCTGGGCAGTCAACGCTCAGCCATGGGCGCTGCCCGCTTGCTCAGTCATTTTGGAGCGCAGGTCCTGGTAAGTGAACTGAATGCGGATCAGTTCGATGCTGAAAAACGTCAGGTAATGGCAGATATCGGCGCCGAATTTGAATTCGGTTATCACTCTCCTGATGTATTGGAAAGCGATTTTGTCATCGTCAGTCCCGGGATCCCGGAGAATGTTGACATCATTAAAAAGATCCGTGATAAAGGGATCCCCATCTATTCCGAGATCGAAATGACCGCCTGGTTTATCGAGGCACCGATCATCGCCGTAACAGGATCCAACGGTAAAACGACTACGGTCAATATGATCCACCATCTGCTGCAAACGGCTGGATATGATAGCTATCTGGGTGGCAATGTAGGCGTAGCAGCTTCAGAAGTGTTGCTCCAAAGCTTAAATGAATCACCAGTGAAGCCCATATTCGTCCTCGAAGTAAGCAGCTTCCAATTGGATAATATTGAGAGTTTCCAACCCCAGGTTGGGGTCATTCTCAACCTTACCCCTGATCATTTAGATCGATATTCAAGTCTGGATGCCTACTACGAATCCAAGTTAGGTCTCTTTAAGAATATGGAACACAGCGGTACAGTGGTCATTAACCGCGATGATCCTGAACTGGCCCGCCGGGACATTATTGCTGAGCATAAACGATTCTTTGCCGTGGATAGTGACCGGGGTGGGGATGCCATGCTGGCTGAGGGTGTTTTGGGGATCATGAAAAAAAGTGGTTGGTGTCCCATCTTACCGGCAAAAGTGCTACCAATCCCAGGTAAACATAATTTAAGTAATGCACTGGCAGCCATTGCTGCTGTGATGGATTTCATTGAACAACCCGAACTATTGGCTCAGGGGTTGATGACCTTTGAGGCAGTCCCCCATCGGATCGAATATGTGGGTAAGATCAATGATATCCGCTGTTATAACGATTCCAAAGCGACCAATATTGCTTCAACTGAAGTCGCCATCCAGAGTTTTTCACAACCCATGTGGTTGATCCTGGGTGGGAAAGATAAGGGCGGGGATTTTACTGCCCTGTTACCCCAGTTGGAAACCCAGGTTCGGGAAGTCCTGCTGGTTGGTGATGCAGCTGAGATCATTGATGTTCAAATTGGTCGCGCCCTGGTCACCCGCAGACTGGAAACCATTGAAAACGCCATCGAGCACTGTTTCCAACATGGAGCAGCAGGCGATGTCCTGCTCCTGTCACCCGCCTGTGCCAGTTTTGATCAATTTGACAATTTTGAAGCCCGCGGTGACCACTTTCGCCAATTGATCCAGGCTCGGGAAGGTTGGTCTCTTTGAAACAATTCCATTTAGATAAAGTATTGTTTTTTATCGTTGTAATTCTATTTGTGGCCGGCTCGGTGGTCATGTATTCCGCCTCGACCTCTCAAAATCCAGATTCAGCCCATTATTTAAAGCGGCATCTGCTCAACGGCAGTATAGCCATTATTTTGGGCATGTTATTCGCTCGATTTCCATATCAATATCTCCGCCCACTACGGTATATCATTCTGTTAGGGATCTACACCTTGTTGATCGGGGTCCTGATCTATAACAAGATGATGGGCATCACGCATCCAGCCCGTTGGCTGTATGTGGGCGGTTTTAGTTTCCAGGTAGCTGATTTTGTACGTCTCGGAATGATCATCTTCATTGCTGACTATCTGCACCGTAAACAGCATATCCTGAGTGATTTCAAAGAGACCGTACTGCCGGCATTTGTCTTGGTGGGCACGGTGGTAGCCTTAATCGCCATCCAACCCGACCTGTCATCATCATTAATGATTATGATGATGTCACTGGTACTCTTTTATCTGGGCAATATCCAACTGAGTCATATTTCTGCCTTTTTATCCCTGGGTTCCATCTCAGCCATGTTGTATGCCTGGAGTAAACCCTATATGTGGAAGCGGATCATGACCTTCATGAGTGATAACGTGGATATGGCCAATGAAGGCTTCCAGGTTCACCACTCCCTCATGGGGCTGGCCCATGGTGGGATCACCGGTGTTGGTCTGGGCAACAGCTATGTCAAAGATCTATTTCTTCCCGAACCGCATACTGATTTTGTGTTCAGTATCCTGGGTGAGGAATTTGGCTTTATTGGCTCCTTCTTCTTCCTGCTGCTCTTTCTATTGCTGTTCCTGAGGGGTTTAAGGATCGCCAGAAATTCAACCGATTTTTTCAGTATGCTACTGGCCATCGGGATCAGCTTTTCGCTCTTCAGTTTTGCCATGGTCAATATTGGGGTGGTCACCGGTTTTCTACCCACCACCGGCTTACCCCTCCCGCTGATCTCCTATGGGGGGTCCAATCTTTTGGCAACTGCGGTCATGCTGGGAATCCTGTTCAATATTTCATCCAATAATGAATCGGGGAAACTCCTGTCCTCAGAAAGGATGTTGAACCTTGAATTCTAAGTCAGTGGGCAATCGACTACGCGTAGCATTGGCTGGCGGCGGAACCGGTGGACACATCATACCAGCCCTGGCCATTGCCGAGGAACTGGAACGGTGTGTGGCTGACGATAGTTCTTTTTCAGGGGTTGAGCTGCTGTTCTTCGGCAGCGACTACGGTATGGAGAACAGACTTATCCCAGACGCCGGCTTTGCCTTGGAAACCCTGCCAATACGGGGCTTATCCCGTTCCTTATCCTGGGCTGGAATTAAGCATAACCTACTCTTACCAGGTCGGATCCTGACCTCCATCCTGAAAGCCAACAAAGCTCTGAGATCGTTTGATCCTCACATCACTGTTGGCACAGGTGGCTACGCCAGCGCTATCCCCGTTCGTCAATCGCTGCGCAATAACATCCCCGTGGTGTTGCAGGAGCAGAACAGTTATCCTGGTCTGGTAACGCGTATCTTCGCGCCCAAGGCCAAACAAATATTCCTCACCTACGAAGATGCCAAAAAGCACCTTAAAAATGCTGAGATCCGCATGACCGGGAATCCGATCCGCCACCTGGCGGAATCAGTCCAACGGGTTGATGCGGCCCACTTTTTTGGACTGGATCCGGAGTTACCGACCCTCTTCATTCTGGGTGGTTCCCAGGGAGCAAGAGCAATAAACCATCATTTTGCAAAAAAAGCCTCCCTGTACCTGGAAAAGATCGGTATGCAGATCCTGTGGCAAACGGGCCGGGCTGATCTGGAATACTGCCAACGTCATATCAGCAGCAACTCCAGGATAAAACTACTCCCCTTTATCAAGGAAATGGACCAGGCTTACTCATTGGCCGATCTTATGGTCTGTCGGGCAGGAGCGATGACGCTCACTGAAATCAACCATTATGGGTTACCGGCCATTCTGATCCCGCTGCCCTCAGCCGCTGCCAATCATCAGGAGTTCAATGCCAGAAGCCAGGAGCAAGCTGGCGCTGCCCGGGTGCTGTTGGAGCAGGATTTGTCAGAAGGAGCCTTCCTGCCCATGCTGACTGAAATATTTACAAATCGCGAGACCTTGAACAGCATGGCTCAGGCCTCAGCCACCTTAAAAAGACCTCACGCCGTTCAGGAAATCTGTGAAAGTATTATCAAAATAGCGAGTACCTGTGCTTAAGGCAGCTCAACAGATCCACTTTGTGGGCATTGGCGGTATCGGCATGAGTGCCCTGGCCTTGCTGTTGAAGCAGCAGGGAAAAACCGTATCTGGTTCAGATCAGGTCGATAGCTCCCTCCTGGACACACTGCGAATAGCCGGGATCAAAGTCTTTATTGGTCACTCAGCCCGGCAGGCAGCAGCAGCGGATCTGGTGGTCTATTCCAGTGCAGTTAATTCTGATAATCCGGAACGGCTCTATGCCGAGCAGAACAACATCCCTGAGATCAGAAGAGCAGAACTGCTGGGGCAGATCGCCAGCAGATATGACCATACCCTGGCAATCGCTGGAACCCACGGGAAAACCACCACCACGGGCATGTGTGGACAGATCCTCATTGCTGCGGATCTGGATCCCGGCATTCTGGTGGGTGGGATTCTACCCAATCTAAACTCTAATGTACGGCTCGGTTCAGAGACCCATATAGTAGTTGAAGCGGATGAATATGACCGGTCATTCTTGGCCTTGAGTCCGGATCGAATTATCGTGACCACCCTGGAAGCTGACCATCTTGATATCTACAAGGACCTCCAGGATGTCCGGGATACTTTTCTAGAATTTATTGCAAAACTTGATCAGGATGGGATCCTGGTGCTCCAGGGCGATGATGCTGAACTGATCCGTCTGGCTAATTTAAGCCCTTATCCCTCAGTGAGTTACGGGCTTAACGAGGGGAACGATTACCGGGCTTTGGATATCCATGTATCTCAATTCAACAGCCAGTTCTCGGTCCTGAAGGCCGGCCAACACCTGGGTAGCATCACGCTGGCCATGCCCGGTGAGCACAATGTAATGAACGCTCTGGCTGCGGTTGCCCTGACACATCAAATGGGTATCGATCTCAAGCATATCAAAGCTGGATTAGAGGCTTTTCGGGGTGTTGAACGGCGCTTTGAAATGAAGGGCAGTCGGAATGGTGTTCAATTTATTGATGATTACGCCCATCATCCTGCCGAATTGGAAGCGACGTTAAAAGCAGCCCGCAGGGGCTGGCCCACATCACGGATCATTGCTATTTTTCAACCTCATCTTTATTCCCGGACCCGTGATTTTGCCCCCGCTTTCGCGGTGGCTCTGGGTCTGGCTGATATTGCGCTCATCACCGATATATATCCCGCCCGAGAGCGGCCTATTTCCGGTGTGAGTTCGGATCTGATCCTAAGATCATGTGCGGATTCACTGAAATATTTACCCACCATTACTGAGGTATATAGCTACCTCGATCCGATCCTGGAGCCGGGTGACCTGGTGATCACCATGGGAGCCGGAGATATCTGGAAGCTCCACCCGATGTTCCTGGGAGGAAGTAGCTAGATGGCGAAAAGCGCTCTCTATAGTATCCCGCCCCTGAGTTGGTTATTCTCGGCAATCCTCATTGTCAGCGTGGTCCTGTCCGGGTTTCTCAGCTTAAGCTATGCCAGCTTTTTAAAGATTGATGAAGTGGAAGCCATCAATCTCTATGGACAACGGACCATGAGTCCGGAGCGGGTGAAAAGTTTGACCGAGGTCTATCTGGGTGAAGCCCTCCACGATCTGGATCTTAAGGAAATACAGGATCAATTTCTGGCCTATCCCCTGATCCGAAGCGCCAAAGCGACCCGGCATTTTCCCAATACCCTGGATATTTACCTCTACGATGTCTTGCCAGTGGCCTACATCGCCATTAAAAGCATCATGACCCTGGATGATAAGGCCACCTTACTGCCCCTACCTGACAAAGGGATGCTCTACAATCTACCCATCATTACCGAAGTGAGTACGGACCTGCGCTCAGCAGAGATCGGTACCATCATCCCTGATGAAACGGTACAGATGCTGGTGAATTTCTTAAAGATCATCCGCCGGGAACATCAAAATATTTATCTGGACATTTCAGAGGTCTCCTATGACCGTCGCGGGATCAAGCTGGTCTCAGCCACTCATGGGACCAGTGTACTGTTGGGAAATGAGGATGAGGCTGTTTTGAACTGTACCATCCTGTCAAAATTTATTGCCGACGAAACAAATTCAGGGATCATCAGTCCCTATCAGTATATCGATCTGCGTTTTGAGCGTCAGATCATTGTAAAGGAGCGAAATTCGCGATGAACAGCCGAGGAATATACATTGGGTTAGATATCGGGACTTCCAAGGTCTGTGCCATAGCTGCCGAACCTGATCATGAGGATATCCTCAAGATAGTTGGTTTGAGTAGTTCTCCGTCAACCGGGTTACGCCGGGGAACCATCGTCGATATAGAGGCCACTTCAGCAGCTATTCGCCAGGCTCTGGATGAGATCGAAGTTAGTGCTGGGATCAAAGCTGAATATGTGACCGTGGGTATTGCCGGAGAACATATTTTCAGCCTCAATGCCAGGGGTGTGATCGGGATCGCAGATCTGTCAAGGCGGAGTGGTGGCAAAGAATTAGAGATCACTGAAGAAGACGTGGAGCGGGTGGTGGAATCGGCAACAGCAGTCGGGCTCCCGAACGGCCGGCAGATCATCCATGTGATCCCCCAACAATTTTCTGTGGATGATGAGGCTGGTCTACGCAACCCGGTGGGCATGACGGGCCGTCGCCTGGAAGCTCAGGTCCATCTCGTCACATCAGCCACAGCCAGCACCAAGAATATCATTTCCACAGTCCGCAATGCTGGCTGTCAGGTAAAGGATTTTGTATTGGAGCCCATCGCATCGGCCCAATCCGTCCTTACGGAGGAGGAGAAGCAGATCGGCGTGGGTTTAATAGACATCGGTGCCGGCACTACAGATGCCATCGTCATGTCCAAGTTCGGTGTGGAGCACACTGTCTCGCTACCTTTCGGCGGGAATCAGGTGACGTCTGATATTGCCAGTATCCTGCGCATCACGGAAGAACAGGCTGATGAGCTAAAACTGAAATTCGGCCACTGTTTTACGGAGAGCACGGCGGTCGACAAAGTTTTTGATGTGAAAGGTGTCGGTGGTCGACAGGATCGTAACATTAATGAGTCTGAGTTCTCCATGTACATCGAAGCTCGGATGGATGAGATCCTCCAGATGGTGAAGAACAACCTCAAAGAGAACGGAATGTTGAAGCATTTGAATTCAGGTCTGGTCTTCACTGGTGGTGGATCCAAGATCCCCGGTCTTGAGGCCCTGGCAAAGCGTGTATTTGAGATGCCCGTCCGGCTGGGTCATCCAATTGGGTTTACTGATACGACTGAAATGATCGAGAGCCCTGAATATGCAACGGCGACTGGTTTGATCGCCTATGCTGCAAAATTCCAATCGAATGAAAGAAGACGTCTGGACCGGGGTGCCCCGGCTCGGATCATAAATAAGATAAGCGAATTTTTTCGAAATAATTTTTAATCGAAACCACATCCAAAACGGAGGATAGTAACATGTTATTTGAATTTGATAGTTTAAAAGAACAGAAGGCGCGAATACGGGTCATCGGTGTTGGTGGTGCAGGAAGTAATGCCATCGACCGCATGGTTGATTCAGAGCTCTCTGGCGTTGAGTTCATTGCAGTAAATACTGATGCCCAGGCTCTGGATCACAGTAAAGCGGATGTAAAGATCCAGATCGGCAAGGCCATCACCAAGGGTCTTGGGGCCGGTGCAAAACTGCATGTGGGTGAAGCCGCCGCAGAAGAAGATGCCCAGGCCATCGCAGCGGCCCTGGACGGCTCTGATCTGGTTTTCATCACCGCCGGGATGGGTGGCGGTACCGGTACTGGTGCTGCGCCAGTGGTCGCCCGGATATCCAAAGATATTGGCGCCCTCACCATTGGGATCATTACCACTCCCTTCCGATTCGAAGGTCCCCCGCGGGCCAAACGCGGCCAGGAGGGTCTGGACAAACTGCGTGAATTTGTGGATACATTGATCGTGATCCCCAACCAGCGTCTGCTTTCCATCGTCGATAAGAGCACCAGCATGGTTGATGCTTTCCTGGAGGCCGATTCAGTGCTCCATCAAGCCACCAGGGGTATTTCCGACCTGATCAATGTACACGGACTGATCAATCTTGATTATGCCGATGTTAAAACGGTCATGGAAGGCATGGGCGATGCCATCATGGGTACGGGCATAGCTTCGGGTGAGGAACGCGCAGTATTAGCTGCTCAGACCGCCATATCCTCCCCACTGCTGGATGATACCAATATCGAAGGCGCCCAGGGCTTGTTGATCAATATCACTGGTGGACCGGGTATGACCCTGGCCGATGTCGATGAGGCTTCCAATCTGATCTATGAAGAGGTTGGCGAACAGGCCAATATCATACTAGGGGCCGTCATTGATGAGGATATGGGTGACGAGATCCGGGTAACGGTCATCGCTACTGGCTTCCACCATGAGAGTGATCTACGTTTCGATCAGAATGAAAGCCAGCCAGCTCGCGCTTATCGGCCAAAGATGCCCATTGCTGAAGCCGTAACCCGGGCACAGATTAAAATCGATGCGCCTGTGATCGATTTTAATGAACCGGTAGTGGCAGCCAGACTGGATTCTGCTGAAAGTCATGAGGATCTGGAAAGTCCGGCCTTTCAGCGTCTGGAGGAGCAGAAGCAGGAAGATGTGATTATGCACTTCAGCGATGATCTTAATGTTCCAACCTATGTCCGTCGAAATGATACGCTGAATATGTAAATGATAAATCGCCCGGTGGGGCATTTCACCCCCGTGTAAACGGGACAAAACCCGATCTTTCGGGTCGCACAACCTCCGTTTAAAAAGCCTTGCTCCCCTGGGAGTAGGGCTTTTTCTTTTGGTCGAAATAATGCTAAACCAGCTGTTCTTATTCGCTAAATACCCCCTGAACATCTGAATCTAAAGAAGCCGCTCAATGTGCGGCTTCTATATTATTGGTTCTTAATATTTTAAATTCAACTGAGATGGAGTGGGTGAAAATAGATGCTAGACTAGCGTTATTGGGCTATGTAGACCCAGCCATTAGAATGTTATCCAAGAATCTTGGCATCATAGCTATACTTCGAGCTCAGCATGACACTCTGATACATCAATATATCTAGTATTATGGAGGTTGTAGGAGTTGGAAGGAGGCTCACCGCAAGTAAACCATCTCAACAAGACTCACTTCGCTGCGTTCAGAAAGACTAGTGGGGGTGGTCGCTAAGGGTCAAGAGTTTTGCCGTACCCATTCCGCTCAGATTAGTCTTCCTGAGTGAAACGAAGGATCTCCAGTTGGTGTTATACCGTATTCACCTCCATATTCTTCATGTTACGAGGGAATAGCGGTTACCATTGTTCCGCATCTGTGCCAATCCGTATTGATCTGTGGCTAAAAAAAATGTTCCCTCACAATGGCTAAATTGGAACTGAAACTGGTATAATACCTAGACTTTTTCTTATTATCTTTTCGTCTCTGAGCGATTAGGGGCAGATCCCGATAGACTATATCAAAGATTCTGCTGGGAGAGAGTTTGGGTGGTTATTTAAAAAGAATTACTTAACGAGCAACGCCTTCCCTGAAAGCTTGATACCTTGGGATTTGATCTGATATAGGTAAAGACCTGAAGATAGATTCCCGGCTTCCCAGTGTATTCGATGTAATCCTGTAGATAAATTCGGTAATTCTTGCCTTTCCAGTAATTGACCCTTCATATTATAGATCGTAAACTCAACATCGTCGATGATTGGGATTGAAAATGAAATGTGGGTGCTTCCGTTGAAAGGATTAGGGAAATTGCCATGGAGTTCAAATCCTGCTGGCAGAGTCTGTTTATCTACAGCGTCAGGTGCCTGGTACTCGTAGGCACCAATATCAGGTGCCAACCCAGCATACTCACTGGAACTCAGATTGACAATAGTATCCCCTTCCCAGACAAAGAAATCGGTTCCGGCATCAATTGCCGGAGAATTAGCGGTCAAATAATACGGATTCTCCCCCCCCCCCTGGAACCAGGGATCTGCATCTAGGTTATCTCCCAACCAGTAAAAAGTATTTTCACCAACCTGTCCTACCCCTGATTCCCCTCCCTGGATTAAACAGTTTTTAACCACAAGAGTATTTTGACTCATATTATAGGCATTTTCCAGCCAGAACTGATTGGGTGTATTTCCATGTACTATGCTGTTAGCAATGACAAGTTCTGCACCACCAAAAAGTGTAATCCCAGCTCCCATGGATTCTGGAAGATGATTATCTGCAAATGTACTACTGAGCACCTTGACAGCTGTATTATTTACTAATAAAGCAATACCATAGGCAGGACCCCATGCTTGCATGTTCTCGTTAAGTGAGACCTCCACATTTGAAACAATATTCACTGGATTTTCGATATGGAATGTTGTATGTATTTGAAATGGGTAATTCAGATACAATTCCCAAATGTCACTGTATACAGCTTGTGTGTTTCTGAAAATACTGTTGCGTATTTCAGTCCTAGCACATCCACCAAAAGTTGTATTCAATCGACAGGTATTGTCAATGAACTCAAGACTATCGAACAACACACTAGTATTAAGAGGATGGAGCTGTTCAAACCCTTCTGGGAAGCCCACTTGCCCTTGCAGAATTGAGCCCCCATTGTTCTCAGTGAACCGTATGTTCCTATATTCAGCATCAATGTTCTCAAATATTCGAACAGCACGTGGTTCTCCAGTACGAGCACACCCTTTAATAGTTAAATTTGATATCCTGTAATGATTGTCAAACCATGCCAACATTAAGTTCCGCTCATTTTCCCCATCGAGAATCGTTAGTTCCTGCCCCGCTCCAATCAGATCTACACCAGTTCGAATATTTAATGGAAAGAATTGACCATCTGAGGGTGAATATACCCCCTCTTCAATGTAGATTCTCCTACGTATTGTGCTGTCACTTTCGATAATTGTAAGGGCATGCTGGATTGTTTTCAGGGGATCCTCGGATATAAGCCCTGAATTTTGATTGTCACCTGTTGGACTCACATACAGATCGTGAGCAACCTTCTCAAAGTAGGCATGGTCCATTGTCAGGTTCAGCCCATCTGGCCAAACATTGGAGCTCTGGTCAGGCAAATCTATGGTGAATGTGTCAAGAGGAATGCTGAGAGAATCCGTGAATATCATTCCAACACTTATGTCATTATTGTATCCCGCATAATTATTATAAATACTGCACTTATTAATTGCATCAAACTCAGGATTGGCTGAGGGTGCAATCCCTATCCCACCACCACTAAAAGTGCCAGCTTGATTTGAGTGAACAGACAATCCTGAAAGAAGCGGAGCTGAATCATATGATATACTGATTCCACCTGCAGATCCAATTACAGAGGTAGAATTATGCTTGATGGTGCAGAACACGATTGACGGGCTACTGTATTGAATACGAATACCCCCTCCATATACAATCCCAGCGCTTCCATCATTTGGGGAAATAAAACCATTCTGAATAGTGAAACCTATTAGCTGGCAGGTCCTATTTTCACCATTGGTGATTGTCACTACCCGCCCCGAATGAGCCCCATCCAGAATTGTATTATTGATATAAGTCTCATCCTCTGTAAAAAGATAGCGCGAGGTGAGGACTACATTCTTTCCGTTGAAATTGATATTTTCATAATAGGTACTCGGTTCCACCAGGATGGTGTCCCCATGGTTAGCGCCATCGATGGCATCCTGGACATGAATAAAGTGACCACCCGGTTCCGGTTGAACGATCCAGGTTGTGGCGAAAGCTTGTGAAAGAGAATATAATATAAATAACACAGCAAAAACATGCTTTTGCCCGCTTGCGCATAACTTCGTATGGGCAGCTAGAGTACGCTGAGACCGCAATGTATTATTGTTATTAATTCTCAACCTAACCTGAATAATCCATAGCCACGAAGTCACGAAGGCACAAAGTTTTAAAAAATATATGCTTAGCAAAAATTATCCCTCACAGATGCAAATAATTATGTTTAAAATGACCTTGTTCATAACTTTAATAATCTTCGTGGCTTAGTGTATTCGTGGCAATAATTCATGAATAATGCAGGCTAATTTCCTCCCTCTCTCTGAGAGACCCTAGCGAAGGACAATCATAGGGTGCCTCCGCCAGGGTGTGCCATTGGATGTATATTATTTTATCAACATCACTTTTTGGGTTGACTGGTAGTCTCCGGTTTTGAAAATGATAAAATACAAACCGGAATCCTGGGTATTGGCATTCCAGGTCAATTCATGTTGTCCTCTGGACTGCTCACCTCGATACAGGTTTTCAACCACCCGCCCTTGTATGTTGTACACCACCACTGAAACAAGTGATTTCCTGGTCAACTCATAGCGTAACCTGGTACTGGGATTGAAGGGATTTGGATAGCAGGCAAGCAAGGATGTAGATGTGATCATAGGTTCTGGACTCTTTTCCATATCTGCATGATAAACCACAAACCCACCCTCTGTCACATCACGTTTCAGGCTGCTCAGCGTAAAGTGCTCCCGGAAGGTCTGTCCAGGAGCATTATCCGTCTCCGGGTTTCCAGTTCCTTTGGCTAATCCAGCATCTCTGATAACCTGAAAGCTGATCTCATCCATTGATTGGCTACCGTTGTAGGCTAGCATATAGACTGGGAATTCTGTTACGGGTTGGGCACCAATACAGTCATCGCCGATAAAGATACCTATTTCGGTTACGGATTCAGAATCCTCAATCGTATCAATTGCCAGAGCTGAATAGTCATTCAACTCCTGCACCTCAAAGGAACCACCGGCCAGAGCCAGTTCACCTCCAGGAGGAGGACCACCACCGGTGTTGTAGGTCATAAAAATGGAAGCACCAGGACTTAAGGTGAGCATATACATCTCACCGTAGTCAAGGGTCCGACAAGGACCGGTGGGTGATGAGCAACTGCTATAGATCCACTTAGTACCCTTCTTAAACATATACCAGTCCTGGGCTTTAAGTGATACCAGGCGATCCAATACATTGGCTGGCAGGGCATCCAAAGGTTCCTGGTCTTCTTGAATAAAGTAGGAGACCCAGTTCTCACCCTGGTTAAGAGTTATCTGAGTTTCTGAAGCTACCCTGGTACCCACGGCCTGGAGGTTATAGTAATCTGCCTCTTCTGACATGAGGAGTTTATAACCAGCAATGCTGGCTAAATCGATGTCGGGATCCCATCCAGTTCCTTCACTATACAATGTGAAGCCACCACTATAATCAACCCTTTGAGCATTGGGTGAAACAGTTTCTAATACAGTTGTTATAGAAGTATTATCAACCTCCAGTACAGGGAAACCCACCCAGTTCCAGCTACTGCTCAACTGCTTAACTTCTACTGTGGAAGCATTAACATTAAAATCCGGAAACACTACAGCATTCCCCGTTCGAGGTAGATAGACCAGATCTCGATTATCTAATTCTGTCCAGAATGCGGAATGAACCAATTCCTGACTTGACACGGCATTAAAGCCCAGATGAGAGATACTGGAATAATATAAAGTGTGTTCATAATTCTCAATGTATGGGCTTGAGTCTGGATATATAGCCCTACGAAAAGCCCAGATAGCCCTTCCATCGCTAAAGGTGAAGTTCAAGTGGCTTTCATTGGTGATATAAAGAAAATATGAATCGGTCAGTGCATTTTTAAGTCCCTGCAGCACATCACCATCCTCGCCCAGAATATTTTGCATAAGCCAGCAGAAATAGAGTTCTGAATCAATGACATGTTCAAATCCTTCAGGAGTACTCCAATCACCACCACAACCAGCTTCATCAAAAGTCTGCAATCCACCATGGGCAGCTATCCAGGTCGCATCTATAAGATCACGTAATTCGGTTTTCTCATCGATCGTTCCGTTGTGGGTAAAAGTGTAGGTTATTCCTGGCTCATACCAAACCCAGGGATGGGGATTATCAGGGTAATCCTCATTCGCTCCACTACCACACCCGGAAGAGGCTTTACGGAGATGACTCATTACGGTGGTAATATTTTCAGCAGCCATAATTTCAGATTGGGCATTGTTGTAATCAGTTGCTTGGTCATGGTTAGCGGCATTTCCGTTTCCCCGAAACACCAAACCAAGATTGTTATCCGGACTAAATCTTTCGTTCTGATAGGCTAACATTGCCCATCCGGTAGGATGATACTGACCTTGCGTTTGAAAATCATCCCCAAAGCCTTGAAATCTTGTTCCTATAGTGCCTGCAGTAAGCACTTCCCCGGCATTCGCCTGCATGGAAAACAGTCTGGAAGCAAACACATTGGATTGCATAAGACCCGAAAGAAGAATAATGAGAGTCATTATCTTTGAAATTCGTTTCATTTAATCAACTCCTTACAAGTAAATTAACATTTTATTTACCAAATGCACATGCTTGCATTCAGTAATCACTGTTGCTCAACTAAATGAGATTCTTGTCAAACAGTATGGATTAAAACTAGAAGAAAAGATTGTGGTTTTCTGGACCAAAGAAATCCAGTTGCCACACTTCAACAGGTATAGACTGAAATTCAGGAAAGTGTATTCAGGGAAGGTCAATGATTTAGCTAATTTTTATTTGGGTAAATTTTCACCCCAGAAATAACACAGATACTCAATTAAAAGGGGAAATCTAGGGGTTGCAGAATTATCCGAAGCAGACTGATTTAAATCTCTTACATAACATACTCAGTTCACTCATAATCTATTACTTGCCCTTGTCACTAATAAACTTAGGTACGGAACATTTTGCTGACGTACTGATACATGATTATATCTTGTGTTATTGGGGGGCAGGAGTTGGATAGGAGACTTATCGCAAATATACCATCTTCACTACACTCGAATAATCACTTGCTCGAAGACGGGCAAAATACATCCCGGCAGCGACCTGTCGACCGACTTTATCTACCCCGTTCCACTGTAATGAGTAGTAACCAGCCTCCTGGCTTGACTTTTCGTAGTCCCAAACACTGCGACCCAATATGTCAAAGATTGAAAGTGTCACATCTGCAGTTTCTGGTAGCTCATATTTGATTGTAGTTGTAGGATTGAATGGATTTGGGTAATTCTGCCAGAGGGCATATTCAGCTGGTAATTCTGGACCGTTTACAACCCCGACCAGCACATCAACATTGATGGGTATGATGAGATCGCGCATCTCAGGATCATTATTTATAAAATGGATCAAGGCACTACTTTCACCAAGCGGTAAAGAAGCCGCATTGATTACTAAAGAGATCATTCTACTCTCTCCGGGACCAACAGTATCAGAAACAGTAGAGGCTTGGATCCAGTTCGCCCGGTGAGGAATGTGAATATATCCCATACCTGAGTCGGGCATTATTTCGCCCGCTGGAGGCCCAAAAATATAGCTCATTGCACCCAAGTTCCACCCTGGTGTTGGTCCAAAAATTGATTTGGGAATTCCAAGTAACAATTCGGTTGAAAAATCCTCATACTCAAGAGTAGATGGAATTATATCGGTGTGCTCATGGGTTTCATGATTGTAAATTGAAACATCATGATTAAACCTGAAGCGGAGAGTACTCTCAACACCGAGAGACCAAGGTATATAAGTAGTATCACCGATCACAATTCCAGTTTCAGGATTCATATCCGTATCAATAAAGAACAGAATCTCACCATAATACAAAGGGTCATATCCGACAAGATCGAAAAGTACTTCATCTCCGCATAAACCAATAGTTAATGACCTTAAATCTTGTGCAGCTTCCTCATCAAATGAGTCATTATATGTTGGCCCCCAAAATGTACCATGCTCATATCTACTCAGATTATGTGAATTAGCTGGTGAGTTTTCCATGTAGTTTATAGCATAAAACTCAAAGTCAAGCTCACTTTGCCCGAGGTTAGTAATGCTAAAGGAATACTGTGTCGTTTCATCTTCCTCTACCTCTAAAGTAATTGACTCTATGTCCACTTGGATCACAGGAGCTTGGAGTCCGATCGCTAGAGTTGATACTTCAACCAATAGCTCATCTGGATCATTTGTAGAGAATACTATACTCCCAGACTGATCACTGATGCTCAATGGGTTGAATACAAATGTAAACACTAGAGAAGAGTTTTGTGCTATATTTGCTGATGTTGGCGTTACTGATATATCGGTGCCAGGAAGCTCAACACCGAAAATACTCAAGTCACCAAAGCCCTTATTGAAAACCTCTATTTCGAGAGTATCCGGATAACCGATAAAGGCTTCCACAAAACTTAGATTATTGGCATCAGCCTCATAATCCGGAGCTCCAATTACAGTCAAAGTGACAGGTATCGAGATGATATTCGCTGTTGGATCATTCGATTCGATCTCAATGTTCACCTGATATTCACCACCCGGTAAAGCACTTGCGTTCAGTAAAATATCCTCAGAATGACTACCAAAGGTGTACTGTACATCAAGCATAGGAGTATAACTAATCCAGTTAGGTGGAAGAAATGTTCTCCAATAAGAAAAACCAAAACCTTCATCATCGGTACTCCAACTATCGAACCAAAACTCCAGATACAGATCATCATCCTCTAAGTGAGCTGATATGACAGTATCCAGGAGACCAAAGGGGTTTGCATTTGGAGAGGTAGGATATTGAGCATGATACAAAGGTCCGATTGCCCAACCAGTTCTTGCAGGTGAAAACATACCCACTTCTGATTCCCATCTGGCATTGAACAAACCCCCATATCCTTCTCTGGCTAACCAAACATTGGGAGTGATTCGATCCTGATTTTCTGGTAGCAACCCATCCACCCAGTTCTGTCTCTCAAAGAAGATTGTTGGACTACCAAGACTATCCAGCAAGCTACTCGTCCACCCTAGAACACCTTCTCCAGTCGAATTATCTATTGTAAGCAGGAAGTTGGAGCTTCCACCAGTATAGAGTGTATCAGAAATAACCTCAGGAGTGACCACCATATTTGGTGGAAACAGTGTTACCCCTGAAAGTGTGAGTGATTGTGGACTTTGGGCTGTGTCATTACTAGTGATTATGAGGGATTCTGTGAACCAGGCTTGATCTAAGGGATCACAGATAACTTCAAAGTTTGAACCTTCTCCTGGTGCTAGTGATATGGGTGTGAAATCAGTCTCGAACATTCCGTGGGAAAACTCTACACTGGAAATTTCCAAGGAATCAATGCCCAAGCCATAATTCATTATCTCAACCAGTGTTGTTTCAGGATAGCCAATGTAAACTTCACCAAACAAAATACTCAACTCTGGAATAGTAACTAAGTTTGGACCAAAGGGTAGATGGTAGAGTGAATCCACTCCACGTTCACTAAGCACGTGATCATAGAGTCTGATGTCATCGATAACACCGTGCCAATTCTCTCCTTGCTCAGGATTTGATCCGATCCAGAGTGGGTAATCGCTCGTCTGAATATCAAATAACAGAGCAGGATGATTGAGCTCCAGCTGTCCGTTGACATAGCACTTCGCCCTTTGAATGGAATGGTCGAAGGTAACAGCAAGGTGGGTCCACTCCCCTGGTTCTATTGATCCAAATGTTATCGCTTGCCCACCGACACAAAATTTCCATTCCGAATTCCCAATTGTAGATAAGCTGTATGTTTCAGGTGTATCAACATCGAAGTCAGATTCCGCTTTAACCAGGATGGTGTGGTCGGTATCCGTTGCACCTTCATCCACAAAGACCCATGTTTCAATAGTGAGCTCTCCGGTTATATCAAGGCTCGCAGCATCAGCTATTTCGATGAAGTCATCGATCCCATTAAAGGAGTGGGCGTAGTTGTCATTACCGAAACGATCCGGTGTAGGTGTGATACTAAAGTTTATTGCATCATTCCCATACCCGCTGATGTCATCAGTATTTCCGTAGAAGGGCCAGAAACCGACCAGATCTGCATACAACATCGACTGGACGATCAATAATCCTAGTGTGATTCTAATTACATATGTTGATATCTTCATAATCCACCCCTGTTTAGGTTGGTAAGTTAGCACCGATCCACATCAATTCTTCCAACTAATTGTAGACCGGTGCTGATATTACGAGGACTCGTTATTTCAGAAGGAGAAAAGTGCCGATATCACAATTACGATCTATGATATCTTAGGTCGAAATATCTGGAGTTACGAGGAGACTGATAAGCCTGCTGGATATTATTCCCTTCTGTGGACTGGCTTGAACAATAACGGCAAGTTAGCAGCCAGCGGGATTTACCTGATATCCTTCTCGACGCCTGAATTTAGAGCTGTACAGAAGGCTGTTCTTATTCGATAGTTGCTTTAAACTGATGATCTAAACTTGAGAAGCCGTTCTTTTGAGCGGCTTCTTTCTTTACCTGAGTAATTAGCTTTATTTTGGCTGTTTAAGAAAACCCTCCGCAGAATGTGAACCATTAAGACAGGTTCTTCATACCAATCCCTATAACAACCCATGATCAGAGAAGCTAAAGTACTGATCACCCCCTATTATAAAATGGTCCAAATACATCGATATCAAAAACCTTTGCCGCATCAACCAATTTCCTGGTTAGACTTCTGTCTGAACCACTTGGTGTAACAGATCCAGAGGGATGATTATGTGCCAGTACGAGGGCTGAAGCATTGTACCCTCGCAAGGTGTCAGACGGTAATCTTATAGGCTTTTGATCACCTTACGGATAGAATCACCAATATGATCAATACCTGCTGAAGTGATGGTCAGTGCCGGTGCCAGGCGCACCACCGTTTTATGGGTCTCCTTGGCATAGATACCTTCATCCAACAACTTGAGTGAGACCTTGTGTCCATCCAGTCCGGGCTGATCAAACATCTCAAAAGCGGTTAACAGACCTGCGCCTCGGCCCGCTTTGATCTTGTCTGGAAATTCGCTTCGAATACTCTCAAAATGATCCAGTAGTCGGGCACCCATGTTCCGGGCGTTCTCAGCCAGATGTTCATCAACCATCGCTTTAATCGCAAAGACAGCCGTAACTGATGCCAGGGGAAAACCACCAAAGGTTGAACCTTCAGAACCCGGCGTCAGAACATCGATCACCGCTCGCCGTCCTGCCACAAAGGAGACGGGCATAATACCACCACCAGCGGCTTTCCCGCAGGCCATGAGGTCTGGCATTACCCCGTAGAGTTGATGAGCAAAATGGGCCCCTGTACGGGCAAATCCGGTTTGGACCTCATCCACACAGTAGAGCACGTTATGGGCTTTACATAATTCGGCCACCCGAGGGTGGTAATCGGCATCCGGCAGAATCACACCAGCCTCACCCTGGATCGGCTCAACAATATAGGAAGCGATCCGATCACCTTTTTCCTTGAACAGCGCTTCCAGGGCATCTGCATCATTAAAAGGCACGACCTCGATCCCAGGCAGGAATGGACCAAAATCCTCCTTAGCCATGGGATCCGTGGAGGCGGAAACCGCAAACAAGGAGCGACCATGGAAGTTCTCAGCGGCCACCACGATGATGGCTTCGTTGGCTGGAATCCCCTTGACCCGATAACCCCAGCGGCGGGACAACTTGGCCATTAGTTCAGGTGCTTCCACCCCGGCAACCTTGGGCACGACCTTGTCCATTTTGGTAATGGCCGTGGCGGCCATGAGAAAAGCGGCCATATATTTATGGCGAATGGAACGTGGGACAGTCGGTATTTTCTCATCCTGCAGGTGGGCGATCACTGCATCCACGATGGTCTTATTTAATTGGCCCTGATTGACGGCAGAATAACAGCAAAGGCCATCCAGTAATTCTTCTTCGATATAGGCTTTGATTCCGGTTGGATCCGGTTTTCGACAGATCAGCGTTGAGCTGTCCTGAACGCTGCTTACCACTACATTTTCCAGCGGGGCATAATTCTGACCGCCCTTGGCCAGTTCGATGGCTTCATGCTCAGCGGGTCCCAGATCACCGATCCGCACACCATCAATGGTCAGATCATCTCCATAGCCGGATATATTGACGTTACTCATTTTGCTTCTCCTGTATTTCTTCGGTCCACTGCCATGCACTGGAGCAATCTAAATTAAATGTCGGTCATCTGACCATTGATTGGTTGAAAACCTGTCATCACCAATGATCATGGCCGACAGTGCAATAAACGAGCCGAATTAAGCCGTTCAATAGTATGAAACCAAACCAAAATATTTGGTGGGGCTATCGCTGAGCGTTAAAATAAGTGCAGCAGTTTTTCGGACCGCCACCCAGTCCGGTTATTCAGGGATCGAACGTCTCAACTCGATGGACAGCTGTTCGCTGCTGGTAATCTGTGGATCAATGAGCGTGCCCCAGACATAGGCCGTAAAGGGATCATATCGGGATTACCATTAATCCATGAGGTTTGCCGTTAGTAGTACCGGAAAGGGGTTGGTCGGCTTCATAAGTGCTCCCCAGATCAGAAAATACAGTCTCGACCAGACCAGCAAATAGCCACTGGGGGAATCGAAGACCAGGCCTGATCTTAAACTGAATATCTTGGAAATCTTTTGACATTTGGGTCAGCTCCTTCTGCTCTTATCCTGAAAGCAAATCAGAATCTCATGCTTAGCAGATGGGTCGCTATTTGTGGATCGAACGCCCGGCCAATTCCAAATAGCATGGCCGTAATTGCGATAAAGGGTCCGAATTGAATGGCCCTTTGAAGTTTATAACCGCTGCCAATTCCCTGGACAACCCACAGTAAAAGGGTGAATAGTGTGGCGAAAAACACGGCGTACATGGACAGCAGTGGTCCTAACCAGATCCCCAGGGCCATGGCCAGCTTAAGATCCCCCATCCCCAATCCAGGTTTTTTGACATAGAATATCTGGATCAAAATAATGAACCCAAATAGTAACAGCATAGGCAGAACACCACTAAACTGAAACAAAATTTGATCCCAATTCCCGGCAGCCCGGAGTAGACCGGCAACTAATACGATAAACAACAATTTATTGGGGATGATCCAGTGCTCCACATCAATCAGTGCGATGGCAACCAGGGCTGAATAGGCCAGGATCATTTCAAGCGCTACGAAGGGCTCCAGGATCAAAATGGCTGCCAGGACAACGGGAGCTGACAATAGATCAATCAACAAATAGGTCTTGGACCCTCGTCCGCCGCACTGGGTACAGCGACCCACAGATAACAGTGTTCCCAACCAGGGCACTTTCATGATACCGGCATGGGCTGCCTGGCACTTACCGCAATGTAAAGGGGTTTTGAATAGCGCTTTATTTAAGGGAAGGGCGTAGATGATCTGATGCAGCACGCGTGTGATGAGAAGACCAGCTACAATCCCCAATATCACTTTTATAAGCATCAATTCACCTCAGTTAGTATTCAAACAATACCTAAACTCTGATCTTGATCACATGCCGGATTTCATGGCCTGGCCGATATAGAAAACCGGCAAATAGGTCACAAACAGCACCAGGGTGATCAAGCCACCGACAAACATGATCATCAGGGGTTCGATGAGCGAGGTCATCCGGTTGACCATGGCATCTACCTGTTTGGCATAAAATTCAGCTGCTTTATCCAAAAGATTATCCAGTTCCCCCGTCTCCTCCCCTGTGCTGATCAACTGCAGCAGGATGGGCGGAAATTTCTCACTGATCTTGAAGGCCGCAGAGATATTGTAGCCATCACGGATATATTCGGCACTGGTCCTGATAGCCTTAGCGTAAACCTTGTTATTGACAACGCGTTCGATGAGTTTCATGGAAGGCATCACCGGCACACCGGCTCCTAACAGAATCCCTAAAGTTTTGGCCATTTTATTGTAAATATTATAGTTGATTAAAGTTCCAAAAACGGGGAACATCAGCTTTCCGGAATCAATGATATAGCCGCCTCGACGGGTCAGAGAGATCATCCATATAGCGATGTAAGCTATTATTCCGAAGAAAATAACTTGACCAAAATGGTTGGCCACCATATCAGATATCCTCACCAGGGCCTGAGTAGCAGCGGGCAGCTCAGCACCCAAAGACTTATACACTTCGTTGAAACGGGGGACAATAAAGATCAGCATGACGGCCATGACCGCTCCCAGGAAAGCCAATACCATAAAGGGGTAGTACAGGGCTGATTTAACCTTCTGATTTGTATCATGCACCATCTCTATGTAAGTGGCCAATTGATCCAGGATGGTCTGTAGACTACCACTGACCTCTCCCGCTTTTACCAGCGCGATAAATAGATTGTCAAAGGTTCCCGGGTGCCGCTCCATGGCATCCGAAAGACTTAAGCCCCGACGAATATTATCAGCAACATCCAGGAGGGTCTTTTTAAAACCAGGATTTTTTTCCTCTTGAGCCAGATTAGTCAATGATTTTTCCAGGGTCAGACCAGCGGCAAACATAGTGGCCAACTGCCGAGTAAAGAAAACCAGATTCTTTAGTGGCACTCTAGATCTGATCTTGGCAATGGATAGATTGAGTTCTTCAATGAAATCGTCGCCCCACTGCTTTTCCTGAACTTTTTTCTTTTTCCGCCCTTCAGCTATCTTATCAAAAGCGGCTTCTCTGGCCGCTTTCTCCTGCTGTTTCTCAGCATTGGGGTTTGACATCATCTCAACCAATTAAAAATCCTCCACGGTTGACCGGAGTACTTCTTCAAAAGTAGTGACACCATCCATGAGCTTTCGAATGCCAGCATCACGCAGCGAGACCATCCCCTGTTCAAGCGCTTTTTCTCGAATGACTTCCTGATTGGCATTCTCGAACACTAGTTTACGGATCGCCTGACGCATCTCCAACATTTCGAAAATACCGGAACGTCCTCGATAGCCAGTTTGCCGACACTGTACACATCCCTTACCGTGGTAATAGGTATGCTTTTTACCCTCCAGGCCCAGTCGGACCAGTTCATCCTTGGACGGGGTGTATTCTTCCTTGCAATTCTTACAGATCGTTCTCACCAATCGCTGAGCCATCACCAGGTTTAAACTGGAGCCCACCAGGAAGGGTGGTACGCCGATATCAATGAGACGCGTGATGGTGGAGGGAGCATCATTGGCGTGAACAGTACTAAAGACCAAGTGGCCGGTGAGGGAAAATTTGATGGCAATGTCTGCCGTTTCCTCATCTCGAATTTCACCAATGAGTAGAATATCCGGATCCTGGCGCAAGATGGATCGCAGGGATGAGCTGAAGGTCAATCCGATCTTTTCACGCATCTGCACCTGGCTGATACCATCCATCTGGTACTCCACCGGATCTTCAACCGTGGTAATATTAGTTCCCTCTGTCTTAATCTCCTTGAGTGAAGCATACAGCGTGGTTGATTTTCCCGAACCGGTTGGTCCTGAGATCACAATCATCCCGTAAGGCTGTCGGATCCAGCGACCAAAGGTGATCAAATCCACAGGCTGCAATCCTAAAGTGGTTAAATCAAGATTGAAACCGCCCTTGTCCAACAGACGCATGACGATCTTTTCCCCGTGGACGGTGGGCAGCACTGAGACACGTACATCGATCTCACGGTCGCCCATCTTGATACTCATACGTCCATCCTGGGGCAGACGTCGTTCAGCGATATCCAGATTTGAGAGGATCTTGATACGCGTTGTAAGACCGCTCAAGGAGGTAATGGGTGGGGTCATGATCTTCTGGAGCACACCATCGATCCGAATGCGCACATTGACCACGTGCGTTTGGGGCTCAACATGGATATCCGTGGAGCGCTCTTTGATGGCTTCCATGAGGATCAGGTTGACTAACTTTACAAAAGGAGCGTCCTCCTCACTCACCGATTCCGTGGAAAGATCAACCAGAGCTGAATCGTCCTCATCGCCGGAGAAAACCTGGATACTGGAGAGGGCTGCATCCACTTCATCGGTCTGCCTGATCTTTCCATAATGATAGTCAATGGCGGCTTGTAAGGCTGTTTCACCAGCCACCACCACTTCCACTTTCAGGGTGGTCAGCTTCTCGATGGCATCTACGGTGCCCAGATCCTCAGGATCTTCCATGGCCACCACAATGGTCGTTTCTGATCTGGCCAGGATGAGGGACATATTCTCATAGGCAAAATCTTCAGGGATGATGTTAATGATCTTCCCATCGACCTTCATGAGGTCATCTTCATAGACCGCCGGATGACCAAGTTGCAAAGCGTAAACTTTGACCAGATCAGCCTCAGCGATCATACCCATGCGGATGAGCAGTTTACCCAGTTTTTCTTTGGTGGTCTTCTGTCTTTCAAGGGCTTGATCCAATTGAGTCTGATCAAGCACACCCTCATGCATGAGAATGTCACCGAGTTTCTGAAATTGAGGATTGAACATATCGTTTTGTCTCGCTACTTTCTACTTGAATTACTCAGGAATTGATCGTCTTAGTTCAATGGACATCTGTTCACTACTGGTCTGCTGAGGATCAATTAATGTGCCCCAGACATACGCCGTGAAAGGATCATAGGATGTCACTTCAGGTGGGTCTGCATTATTGAAGTTTGGTGTGCATAAAGCCCCATCAAAATATACCACAACTTGAGCTGTCCCCTGCTCATCGGTCACGGCGATTGGCGGATCGATCGTGTTGCCATCCAGGTCTTCAAAATGATCTGCACCAATGGCCTGGAACAGGATCCGACCGCCAAAGATAGGATTATTATAATAATCATACAGCCCAGCTGTAAGAGTCACAGGCACTGGATCGGGACCACCCATTCCAAAATCGTAGAAAGATATGGAGGGCGTAACAGTCAAAGTCCCCGGATAGAATGGTAATATCTGGGCGCTGTCAGCATCGGCATTTACAAATGTGGCAATGGTATCGCCATCAGCACCCCAAGTTCGGGCTATCACATAAACCGTATCAAAAATCACGCCCGAATTATAGTAGATCTTACTCCAGGCCATACCGTGATAGGCATCACCAGCAATGTTTTCATTATTGGTAAATGATTCACCAATAACATTGGCAACACTATCAGGGATGATGGACCAGTAGACTTGGGTACTGTCTTCAACAGGATTGGTAAACTCATCCCAGACCAGAGCGGCGACTTCCATTTGATAGAATCCACCACCAATCTGTTCGATTGAAACCACATCAACGTCAGCATTGATATGAGCTGGCAAGCCGGCTCGGATCGTGACAGGCATTCCGGTCGAAACGATGGGGATCCCATCTGGCGTTTCGGTACTGACTGTGAGCTGAACCGGACCTGATTCAGTGCCACTATTTAAGGTCACACTGGCAGTTCCATAATTCGTGGCCACCGTAACTGAGGTTCCTTCACCATTTATATTGGAGCCAGCTGGTGTCGGACCGATCTGAAAGGTTACATCATAGGAAATGTCAACCAGTTCACCGCGCGCATCGCGCACTTCGGCAAAGAGCGTGGTGGATTCAGCACCCCAGCCACCCTGAATGACAATATAATTCGGAGCAACTGGCGGGATGATCACGTAGGCCGCCTCCATGGGTCTGACCCGGATCAGAACTGAATCGGTGGCGATACCAGAATAGGCATAGACCTTGGCGATCCCGGATGAATCACCCATGGTAAATACTGCGGTTGCATGTCCGGCGGCATCGGTGACCGTAAAGGGTGTAATAAATCCGATATCGGTGGAAAAAGTCACTTCAGTACCAGCATCAACGGCAAATCCATTGGAATCAGAAATAAATAGATCCAGATCAGAGCTATTGACCTCAGGCTGCGATATTGGTGGTAATTCGTCCTGACTGGCTGACATGTCAATAAATGCTGGAACTCTAGGTGGCTCGAATTCATTTTGGCGGATCTCAACTGCCACAGTATTTGAGTGTACACCCCAGAAGGGGTGTTCGACCTGCATGGAGATTGTTGCAGTCGCTGGTCCGGGACCAACAGCCCCAAGATCCGAAAAGTCCGTCTCGGCCACACCAGCGTTGTTGGTATAGATGGGAGAGGCTACAGTTCCAATATCAGATGAGAAATTCACCTGAATACTATCTACTGGATTACCATTAATGTCTCTGACAACAGCGTAGACACGTGCCAGTGTCAAGCCATTATCATAGTAAATGAATTCCTGATAGCTAAAGGCATTGATCTCATAGTCCGTCATGGGGACAAATTCGATATCACTGGTTATGTGGGGGATGTTATCATCACCGGCAATAAATGATTCTACGCTGACAGTCCCGCTTGATCCGGGATTAAGCGTAAAGGTAACCTTGGCAGTACCGGTTGAATCACTGACCATGGTAGCAGAAGAAAGATAGCCCAGGTTTTGACCGGCCGTCACCTGAAAATCTACGGTCACACCCTCCAGGGCCACGCCGCGATTATCTCTTACCTGGGCTCGAATATCTGCTGTAAAGGCCGAATCCACATCGGTTAACAGGACCTGACCACTAATTGGTTGGGTTATCACATAAAAATTTGGTTCAGTGGCATCATCCAACAGACGCACCTGTACATTCACCGAATCTGTTACATCCCCATAAAAGGGGTGCGTGACCAAACCGCTTATTGTGGCAGAGACATCCGTTGTGTAGGTATCTCCCAGATCTGAGAAATTGGTCTGAACCACACCGGCATCATCGGTAACTTTGGGCGAGTTTATAGTTCCGTAATTTGAGGAAAAATTGACAACTACCCCTTCAATGGGATTCCCTTCGGTATCCCTTACAATGCCCACAATACGACTCGTGGTGACACCCTGATCGGCATAGATGATATTATCCAGAGTTGAAACTGTCAGGTCAAATGATTGGATGGCCACTGCCTGGATATAGGCTGTATCCGCAAAAGCAATTGCAGACGCACCAGCTGCCCGGGCCAGAGTTTGGCTGCCAAAGTCATAAACACCCGGATTATCACGCATGACCCTGGCCATGGCATCACCGGTGATGGTGGCCAGTACCCGCGCTTCGCCCAAACGTCCCATGTTGGTATGAAACTGTGTAGAACTTAGTCCAATGGCATTGGTAGAATCCAGCGCTGTACTAATATAGCCCAGTCCGCTTTCGTCTGAGAGCACCTGGTAATTGACCTCTACATTCTCTACCGGTACGCCATTCGCATCAAATACGTGTGAAAAGATGGTGATCATGCTCGATTCATCAATTGCTTGAACTTCGATCATACCATCACTTGGCTGCGTATCAACAAAAAAGGTGTCAACCAGAGCTTCCATGGGCAGGACCTGGACATAGATCGTATCACGAACGATATTCGTGCCATCCGAATACTGACCTACGATCCTCACCGCATCGGCAGCTTGCCCATCATCATCGAAACTGGAAATCGCCCGACCGGTTTGATCGGTGTTTACCGTACCTGCCATCTTGCCCTGAGCCGGGAAGAATGTAATACTTGATCCGCTTTTGGGGACACCATCAACATCGGTAAGATAGGCTGTGATCCGGGCCAGTGATTTACCATTGTCAGCGTAAATGACATCCTTATCCGTTGACAAGGTCAGCAAATAGGTGATGACGTCTTTCTCTGGCGGGGTGGGTGTTCTGGAGTCACATCCAAAGAACACCAGGACTGAGAGCAGGCTAATAACTAATACTCTAAATTTCATGTTAACTCCTTTAGGTCCATGCTTGGTTTGGGTCAAGATCCTGCTTACTCAGTAACTTCTGAATCTTCAACTGTGCTGTTCGCTGCATCATCCGCAGCCCCATCATCCTCATCATTGAGGTTGATATATTGGTCTTCCAATTCAAGCATTTGATCGGATTTTTCAATATGGGTGTAATTGTCCCTAATGATATGAGGGGTGATCTCGATGATCAGATCGGTCTTGTTCTCCACTGTTACCTTATGCTCAAAGAAGCGGCCAACGAAGGGCAGAGATCCCAAAAAGGGGACCGTGTTGATGATCTGTTTGCGATCCACACCCAGTAATCCCGCGATGATGATGGATTGACCATCTTTCACGCGGACCGTGGTGGTTGAAACTCTTCGCTTTACCCAGGGAATATTCTGTGCGGGACCTACAAAATCAAAAAACGAGGATACTTCTGGGGTGATCTCGGTGGTAATGTAACCATCAGAATTTACGTTGGGTTTAACCTGAAGTTTGATACCGATGACCTCGCGTTGGACCCGAACCTGACCACCCACGCCACCACTGGACAGGACGTAGGGGATGATGTCTACCATCTCGATGTAGGCTTCACGACCATTAATGGTCACCACTTTAGAATTGGCCAGAATTTCGGCGTTATTGTTCTTGAGTAAAAAATCCAACGTGATATCAAAAGCTGATAGTTGACGGCTAAAACCAATGCTATTACCCGGGTCAATTCGTTGGAAGTACATTTCATCTGGTATCACGTTATTGCTCAGTGGTTCAAAATATTCAAGACCACTGGCTGGATCCTGAGTCATGCCCGGTACCAGACTACCGCCGATATTGGGAATATTTGGCACAGCATTTTCGGCGATAATTGAAGTAATAGATGCCAGACGAGCCCAATCGATACCGACCTTGTCTGTCCCGGATAATGCAACTTCGATGATGCGGGCCTCCAGCATGATCTGCAGCACAGGAACATCGATCTCTTCCACGATGCTCATGATCTCAACAATGTTTTTGGGGCTGGTATTCACCACCAGTTTGTTGCCGCCCTTATCCACCTGGATCTTTTCCGTGATGTACTCCAGCAATTGTTTGACTTCAGTGGCTTCAGCATACTGGAGCGGAATGACATAAGATTTACTACCGATTTCCTCAGATAGACGTTTACTGGTAGCCACCAGGAATGATTTCCCCACCAACTCATAACTAAGCCCAGCAGCTCGTACAACCAGATTCACGGCCTGTTCGATGGGCACATTGTCCAGGTGAACAGAAATTCGGTCTTTGGAATTTACTTCCGGGCTGGTGACAATATTATAACCACTTTCAGAAGCGAGGATCGAGAGTACGGTTGGTAAATGAGCATCTTCAGCATGGATGGTGATCATCTTATCGCCGGTCATCCCTGCCTTACGGTCCTGAGAAAATCCCCCTATGGTACAGAGTACCGAAACAGTTAACAGCAGCAGGACTTTAGTCGTTTTCATTAATAGTCTTCCTCATTATCATATTGAGATTTGCGGCTCATCACACTCTTGTCTTCCGGATCCAGCGTGCGCCCTTGTAGCGGGTAAAACTTGGCCTCCCCCCGGCGGTAAACCAAAATTCCATTCTTGGTGATCTTTATGACCTTGTGATCCTCAATAAAACTTCCCACAGTTACGGTGTACTCTTTGTTCTTAAAATCCACGGTTGCTTTGGGAGGATCAATATTTATGTACAGGCCGCTGACCCGGATAGTGTTGGCCTGTTGGCTGTTTATAAGCCGACCCTGTTCATCCGTGAGAAAAACCACTTTATCCAGCTTTAAGGGATTATTTTTCAGGTCAAATTCATAAACGGCTCGCGCTTCCAGAGTCTTCTCCAGGACTTGAATAATCGTTTCCAGCTCCCTATCAGTCCCAATGGTAGTCCGTTCAGTAGCTCGGGCAATTTTCTCCCGGTTGTCCTGAACATCATACAGTGTATAGCTCTCAAAAAGAATTATGATGACCCCGGCCATGATGGTCAGTGACCAGAAGAAACGTGTACGTCGGTCCATGATCCTACTCCTTCACCAATGTCAGGGTTGATATTTGCATTTCAATTTCCTGGATCCGCAACACATCTGGACCCGCAGAATTCTTCAAACGCTCTACCCCATTTTTTATGTGAAATTCCTTAATGGTGATGAGCCGGGATGAGCGTTCCAGCTCGGCAATGAATTTACCAAATTGACGGTAATTACACTTTATTTCAATGTCATAAGGGGTTTCAATACTGCGCTTACGGGCATTACCGAGTTTTGGTCGAATATTGAGCAGTTGGATCCCCAGACTGTCCATGGTATGCGTAATAGAATTTAAAAATGGGATGGAGGCATCATCGGCCAGTGAATCCTGCTCACTTAAAGCCAGGTTGCGCTCGAACAGAGTATAAACATGATCTAGATTATTGGCCAGAATCTGGGCGGTGATCAATTGTTCATTCAAGGTCTCGATCTCCTGGTCATATTGCTTGATGACATTTGGCTTATCTTTCAAGACCCAGTTATAGCTATAGTAAAAACCAAGTGCCAGGACCAGCACACCAATTCCCAGAATATTTACGCGCTGTATCATCGACTGGCCCTCCTCTTTTTCTTCTTGGGCTTGTCATTTTTTAAATACCCTTTGATCTCAAAATTGACAACGTCCTGAGCCATAATGGTCAAACGCGAATATTTGGAGAATTTGATATCCGTAAAATCGCTGGAAAAAAGTTCGCTGCTCTTCAGTCTTTCAATAAATTCTTCAATAATGTCGAATTCCCGTTCATCATGATAGATCCGGGAAATCCCCTCAATGATCAGAATATCACTTTTATAGTCCAAATGGGTCAAAGCCATATCGTGGGGGATCAGCAGGCCCAGGGCGTTAAGTTTACTGGACCAGAGCTTCCGCCCCCGTTCCAGTTTGGACAATTCTATGATATCGTCCCTGGATAGATCCATCCCCTCTTGTTTTAATTCTTCGATCTGTGCCTCGATCTGAGCCATCTGATCTTTCTTTGCTTCAATCAGATTATTAAACTGGGTATTTTCATACATCAGCCAGACACCGTTCAGGGACAGGAAGAGCAGCACCAGACCAAAATAGGTCCAGCGTAATCGTTCTCTTCGAATCTCTACCCGAGCGGCTTTACTCGATGCGTGATTCAGGTTGATTTTGATAGCGTTTATCATGTTTCCTCGGGTTTCTCTTTAATCTGAAACTGCTATTAGCTTGTGGATTGAAAGGTGGATACTGGAGCTGGGTTCAACGGGTGACCAGGATCTATTCCAGAAGTCCGCGCATGGCGTATCCAACTGCCGTGGCATACTGGGCGGAAAATTCTCCATCATGTTCTACATCGTGGTGCAGCTGGGCAAAGGGATGATAGATCTCAGCGGGGACATTCAAGCGATTGGAAATAAATTCATCCAGACCCTGGATCCCTGCTGAGCCACCCATGATGAAGATCTTCTGGAAAAAACTTTCGTTACTCTCCTTGATATAATACCTCAGCGATCGGCGCACCTCATCTACCAGATTATCGTAGATAGTATGTTCAGCGACGCTCACTGAGAAATTGCCCTCTGTTGAGCCCTGGAGTTTATCCACCAATTCTGTGTGGGCGGGACTGCGTTTGAAGTCATCAGCTTCCTTATACTTCAGCTCCTGCTTTTCCATGATCTCTTTGGTAAAGTGATGTCCCCCGATCTGAATATCCCGGGCAAAAAATGGCGCCTGGCGACCCCAGACAACCAGCACTGAGCTTACGGCTCCAATATTCAGAAAAACATGGGTACCTTCATCAGGCAGACCATGTTCGATCACATAGGCGTTGGCCATGCCAATGGCTTCTGAATCAACAATACCCGGTCTTAAGTTCATGCTCTTGACCAAATTCAGATGGTTGTTCAGATTTAGCTGAGTGGTTGCCACCAAGAGAACATTAAGTTTATCCATCTCCTTAATATCTTCTCCCAGGATTTGATAATCCAGCAGGGCATCGGTTCCATCCATGGGAATATGCTTACGAGCCTCAAATTGCAAGGCTTCAGACAGCTCGTTCTCATCTTCGGTATTCATCATTTTTAGTTGGCGAATACTGCTTTGCTGATTGCTCAGACCGGTGGTTAATGCCTTGACCCGTTTGGGATTGATCTTCAGCCTGGCAAATAACCGTTCAGCCGCCTCCAGCATCCGCGATTAATCAACTCGCTCAGAATCATATTCTTTGGTTTGATCATAAACCGGTTCAGTTCCATAGTTGACCAGCTGATAGCCCTTGGGGCTTTTGCTCAACTGCACCGCTTTTATTTCAAAGCGGCCAATATCAAGTCCAATACTCATTCTTCTGTGTACTCTCCAAATGCCGCTACTGTTAAATTGCGGCTCCCGTCAGAATTGCGGTTTTCCGGCCAGGCCGGGGGTGGATATTCCCGCAGGTTATAGTCATAATTATAATTTTTATTGTAACCGATGGTGCGGGTGTAAGGTCCCGGGTTGTTGCGTTTCAGGTAGCCCCTTTTTGACTGGATCACACTCCCCCAGATATTGACCGTCCCCCGGAAGTCATCCATGGTGGCCCCATAATAGCCCTGACCCTGACCATCGCCCTTGATATCCCCACCGTTTAAAAAGTTGAACTCATTGGTGGTATTCTGCCAGTATTGGATCTGAAAGGCTTCGTCCATGGCGATCATGGCGGCATTGATCACCACATCAGCACCCCACTGACTGTTCCGGGCACCATTATCCCGGGTATTGGCAACGATGATGTTGGCGGCTGACAAGAGTCCCAACCGGTTCGAAGAACCATCCCGAACCATGCCATTATTATAGGAATCTTCATAGCGAAGATCCCCGGTAATCCAGATATTGTTCTTCTGGTAGGCGATGATATCATGATTTCGCCGAGTTCGGTAGGCCGTGGGTGCTGAGGTAGCCACCGTAAATTTTCCCCTGACCTCACCAAACACCCGCACCTGGCCACCCTGAACCCAGATCACTGCCTGACTGGCGATCACATCTTCATAGCGATACAGGTCGTCATTTGCCGGCCTCGGGTAGTGGGGGTAATCATAATGAGACCAGTCATGGGGATTATTCTGATTTGTCCCAAAACTACCCCAGCCGCCGGTGGAAAAATCATGGGCGTAGACCCAGGGATAGTATTGCTGATAGGGTTCAACATAGTCGGTTTGATAGTCCGGGTGCAACTGACCTAAAGTCTGGTAAGGTGGCAGGGAATAGGGCCACTGTCTTACATAAAAACCACCGGGGTGAAATTCTATCTCAGTCATGAGGAGCATATCAGGGTCAGGATTCCCATCCCCCAGCAACAGGTCATCAGCCGTGTAATAATGGGTGGCGGCATCTCTCACCCGATCATGACCAGTAAATGGTGGCCAGTCAATGACATCAGCAGAGTCTTTGTGAATACCGGTAAAAATGCCGTCTGAACAACTGTTCATGATAAAATTTCCAGCGGTATAAACTTCGCTCATCTGCTCATTGGGGCCTTCCACAAATTGCGGACAACCGAAGGCACTCATGGTGATATCATCGTTGGAGTAAACAATGCCCTCCAGCCTTTCACCACTTCCAAAGGAAACATAGGCACCGGCCCAGGGGGGAGCCGGCGATTCAGTGTTTGTGAAGTACATATATTTGGCAAAGGTATCAGCATTGTAGCGGACTCTGACCTTCTTAGTCACCTCAATCGGTTCACCATTGAAACCATTAAAAGAAGCCACGCCTAAAGCATCACTCTCCAACTGTGGTTCATAGCCGGGACCCATGGGGATAAAGCGACAATTGATACTGTCATTATAGCCACGCATCGCTGGCAACTGTTCCCCACTCAAAGTGGTATCGGCGTTAAAATATTGACTCAGTAGAAAGGGGTTTCCAAATTTTCCAAGACCCGAAATTGCGTTCAGGTTGGCCTGGGTGGTGGCCACGTGCCGGAGATGAATAAAACGCTGTCCCATGACAAATTGCAGATAGCCCAGAGTGAATCCCAGGCTCACCAGGACCATGATCATGGAAAGAAAGATCACATGACCACTTTGCTGCTGACGAAAATGCCTTAAAACCATATCTACCTCCACCTATAGTCGAGCAATTAAGTTCTGAAATGCGTAGACCTTCTTCTTGAAGGTCAAATATTCTGTTTGATCAGATCCGTGCTGAAACCGGGTCGTTAGACCATAAACAATTAATACTTCGTAAACAGACTTCCCCACTGCTCTGATTTCGTTTCTGCGTTGAACATGCTCATACTCAGCATCGATGAGGTTCTGAACCGTGAACTCGGCCAGGAATATCTCTCTTTGACCTTGGTCCCGATACATCCCCGTCGGATGGAGCGGGATGTGAGGCAACATGTCCTTACCCTGAAAAAGGAAACTACCATCCGCCGTAGCCTGGATCGATTTTGTCCGGCCAACCCCACTTGCCCCTGGATAGGTCAGATAGATCAGATCGTAGCCGTTGGGACCTGAAGTAATGGAGATCTTCTTGGCTCCCTGCAACTTATCACCAATAACGTTCAGAGCCGCCGCACCATAGGTTTTTATATCCTTGGCTACCAGGTCATCCTGGTAAAAGCCAACGATGCTCACAGCACTGGAAACCAATCCTAAACCGACCAGGCTGAAAATGACCATGACAACGGCCATCTCAACTAAGGTAAATCCGTGGTTATTGTTCTTGGTTCGCATCGTGATCATCACCGGTAGCTGAAAGGCTTTGCTTCCAGATATATTTCTGTTTCCTCATTATCTGCCAGATGATCCACCCATACAATCCTGGCTTTCAAATAATAGTAAGGGTTACTCTGAGGGTTGTATTCCTCGGAGTAGATCGGTTCGAGAGGTTCACGAAAGATCTTGGCCACGATCGCTTTGTCCTTCTCATCCGTGGGGTTGTAAATGATCACCTCCTCACCGCGACTATCACCACTTTTATCATTCACGGATATCTGGCCATAATTGATCAGGGCGATCCAATATTCCATGTAACCGCTGATCTCTTCCAGAGCCCGTTCCCGGATGGCGATCTTCCTGATCTCGGCCCGGGCGTAACTGGCACCATAGAACACTGTAGATGCTGTTATGGCAACGATCAATAATCCCACAATCACCTCGATCAGGGTGAAACCTGATTCAGATGAACGGGTTACTGATGATCGCCGTGACGACATCTTACATAATTCCTGATGAGAATAATTTCGGATTATCGGCAATTTGAGCAGCGGCAGCCCGGGAAATTTTTCCCTGACTAACCAGGCGCTGCAGATCCTGATCCAGAGTCTGCATACCATCCACACCACCGGCCTGGATCACAGAGGGGATCTGATAGATCTTATCCTCACGGATCAGGTTACGGATTGCTGAATTAGCAATCATGACCTCACAAGCAGGTACGCGACCCTTGTCATCCTTGGTCTTTAAAAGCTTTTGGGCAATAACGGCCACTAAACTTTCGGACAACATGGACCTGACCTGACCCTTCTGAGCCACCGGAAAGATATCGATGATCCTATCGATGGTCTTGGAAGCGCTTGAGGTATGCAGGGTGGACATGACGAGGTGACCAGTTTCAGCTGCGGTCAAAGCCAACTGGATGGTCTCCAGATCACGCATTTCACCCACCAGGATAACATCTGGATCTTCACGCAGGGCGGAGCGCAAGGCATTGGCAAAACTGTCAGTGGAGATACCCAGCTCACGCTGGTTCACCAGGCAGTTCTTACTCTCATGGTAATATTCCACCGGATCTTCAATGGTAATGATATGCGCTTCTTTATGTTCGTTAATGTGGTCCACCATGGCGGCCAGGGTGGTTGATTTTCCTGAGCCGGTGGGTCCGGTTAGCAGGATCAGCCCACGGTTGCGCATGGCCAATTTTGCAAGCACAGGCGGTACATCCAGCTCATCAAACCCTTTGATCAGTGTTGGAATGGTTCGAAAGACACCAGCGATTCCCCGGATCTGTTTAAAGAAGTTGACCCTAAAACGTCCTCTCCCCTCTAGCTCACGCGAAAAATCGATCTCTTTCCGATCGTGGAAGCGTTTGAGTTGGCCTTCCGTCATCACCTCATGAGTGATGGCCTCCATGGCCTCTTTGGTAAGCATGGGCAAATTCAATTTGCGCATAGTCCCATTGATCCGGACCATGGGAGTTGCTCCAACGCTCAGATGGAGATCGGAAGAGCCACTCTCCAGCGAGTAGCCCAGGAGCTCATCAATTTTGGATGTCATAGCAGGACTATTTTGATATTTCGTCGAAACCGTAGCCGGAAAATTTACCAGTTGCTACTGTATAGATAACCTCATTACCAGCACCCTGTTTCATCTCATCCGTACTATTGGCAGTGATCTGGGTCAGATCAGTTCCGCCACCGAGCATCTCAAATTCCCATTGAAGCTTGGTCGCCTCTTTGATGTTGATGTATTTTGGTTCCAAATCCTGGAGAACATCTGTGGGCCATTCACCCATGTCCTGGTAATACATTTGGGCAGCATTATAAATGGAACCAATGGCGGACTGGGCATCAGAGGCGTAGGCACCTTTTACATAATTCTGGTAGATGGGAAATGCTACCGCTGCCAGGATGGCAACAATAATAACAACGACCAACACCTCGATCAGGGTGAAGCCGGATTCCCGGGTTCTCAGGTTCTGTTTCATCTTCTCTCCTTATAAGGTTTAATAGCTTTTACACTCGTTTTTGCGGCGCAAGATACATGCGACATCAGGCACTTTCAAAACCTACTCAATAAAGAAATGATAACAGAATTTTGATATATGTCACATAGCGGACAGCTTCAATTTAGCATGAATTGAGAGGGGTGATCTTTCTGTTAGAAATGATCTGAAATATTTTCCGGATAGAGCTGAAAAAGATCCCTTGTAAATGAACAGAATTTTTCGTGTTCCGGAAAGTTTTCGACTCAGTAATAATGACAAACTTTCAGCCAGATAATTTGGTCACCACCCTTAGATAGGGACGGATGATTATCCACCATTTCCCAGGTGGAACGAAGAAGCTTGACCCTGAACCAAACATCATGGCCAGCCTGGAGGATCCTTCACGGTGTTCCAGGATGACTATTCATCAGCAATTTTCAGCTCTAGTCTTTCTGAGTGGAACGAAGAAGCTTGACCCTGAACCAAACATCATGGCCAGCCTGGAGGATCCTTCACGGTGTTCCAGGCGGACTATTCATCAGCAATTTTCAGCTCTAGTCTTTCTGAGTGGAACGAAGAAGCTTGACCCTGAACCAAACATCATGGCTGACTTAGGGGATCCTTCGTTCCACTCAGGATGACTAAATGTGTATCAGATAGAGACTCTGCTTCGCGAATTCCAACACCTCAAATCCAAAGAAATTATTACTTCTCACTTTTTAATTATTACTTTCAAACAAGGGGCCGTAGCTCAGTTGGGAGAGCGCTGCGTTCGCAATGCAGAGGTCAGGAGTTCGATCCTCCTCGGCTCCACATTTTATTCTTGAACTCGATAAGCTCACAAAGGAAAACCAATGCGTCCATCCTATCGAATCTTTTTAGCTCTGCAACTCATACTGCTGCCCATCTTTGTCCAAGCCGGTGATGGCGAAATCCCCAGGCTTAACCTGCTCCACCCGCAGCAAAATATGCAATTCTGGGTGGATCGCATCGAAGTAGCCGGTGATATCCCCCAGGGAACCGAGGTCTCCGTAGCTGGAGAGATCGTTGTACCAGATGAAGATGGTCGTTTTCGATACATGTTAACTCTGGACCAACCCACTGTCCTCATCCCCATTGTTGAAACCCGGGGTTCTCGGACCTTCCGAGACACCATTCGCGTGTTTCACCGCAATCCTGATCACCTGCTGTCGGACAGTATCTTTGTTAATAATAACATCCCGGAGATTTTGGCTATCAACTTTGTTTATCCCCAGAGTGGTGATTTCTACGGTTCTCAAATTGGCCTGAGAGGGCGTACCCATCCTGAGGCAACTCTGCTTATGAATGGTGACACGGTCAAGGTCTACGCCTCCGGCGCCTACACGACCCATGTCCAGGTCCAACCGGGCGAGAATTATTATGACTTTAAGGCAAGCCTGGATGGCAATGCTGTTACCGAACGGCTCACCCTCGTCCGGCCAGTCACAAAAAGCGAGCCTGGCAAGCTGGTCGTCAGCTCAGCCAAGCCGGTTCAGGAACAGTGGCTACTGGCCGGGGAATATTTGCAGGTCGGAATCCGCGGTCCCAGTTCCCGGAAGGTCTATTTCAAAATTGCGGGCCTGACCACCTGGCAGATTTTGACCGAGCTTAATCCAGGCCATTACACTGGCAGTGTCCATTTACTTGATATTGATAAGGAAGTGAATACCTGGGTCATATATCGGATGGGTCCCCTATCCAAAAGAATCAAAAGCGCTCCCCTGCGGATCATCACAGATGCGTTGGGTGGTTTGACCTCACATAGCGATACCCGAGTTTATGACCTGCCAAGTACAGATCAACTGCTATTCCCTTTGGCCGACTCTGTTTCATTACAGATCATCGGCTTGGAAAATCGCATGTATCGTATCCGGCTCGGAGATTATCGAACCGCTTATGTACGAGCCAGTCGTGTCAAACTCGATCCTGCCAGCAAACTCACTGCTGCACAGCTACTGGGTCCCATGCGTTCTGAGAATCTGGGAGATTGGACCATCTTCCGGATAAATACGGGGAACAAGCGCCTACCTTTTGAGATCAAAGAAAAGGCCGTACCATCCCGATTGACCCTGAAGGTTTTTGGCGCCAAGCAAGGTTGGGAATGGACCACCTACCCGGAAAATGACGCTACCATCCAGATCGTTGAACGCAGTCAACCTGAGGATATGATCTGGCAGATGGACTTTTACCCGACCCAAAACTTCTGGGGCTGGTACGGTCGCTATGCAGGCAATTTTTTGGAGATCGGTATCCGCAAGGCTCCGGAAATCTCGCCAGATTCACTTTTCGCCAATATCAACATCGAGATCGATCCTGGACATGGGGGCTGGGAACGCGGCGCTCTGGGTCTTACCGGCTACGCAGAAGCGGACGCCAACTTGAGGTACTGCCTCAAGCTGGAAAAAATGCTGCTGGAAGCCGGTGCCACCGTGTATATGACCCGCCGAGACGACCGCCAGGTAAGCCTGGCCAAGCGGGCTGAGATCGCCCGCCAGGATAGTGTCCATATTTTTGTCATGGCGCACAATAACGCACCTGGCCTCAGCACAGATCTCCTCACTGCCAAGGGGGCTTCCACCTTCTATACCTGGCCCAGCGCCAAAGTACTCAGCGACATGATCTATCCCCACCTGAGCGAAATGGGCATTGACACCTCGGGGAAAGTGGCCCGCTATTACTACTATCTCACCCGCCAAAGTGAATATCTGGTCTATCTCATCGAAGGCGCTTTTATGACCTACCCAACCGAGGAGCAGTTTCTGCTTTCAGAAGAGGGTTTGGATAAATTGGCCCGGGCCGCTTTTCTGGGCTTGGAAGATTTCCTGAGAGAACAAACGAACACCCAACCCTAGAAGATCAGTCAGTTAAATTCATAGGCGACGATTTAATTTGTCGCCTTTCTGCAACACCGTCTGCCGATCCTCGCCATTTTTGTGGTCTTAAAGTATGCTACTTTTCAGGTTTCGTTCAGGCATCAAATTTCCTAGATTGAAGGCCTGAACAATTCTGGCTTGCAGGCCATATATATTTATTAGTCGGCGATTTAAAATGAGGAATCTGAACACATGTCACTTTTCAAACTGAGCACGAAATCATACAGCGAATTACCGCAGGGGCAAGCCGCCTATATTTTTGGGATCTTTTCTGACAAAGGATTACCTGCTGAATTTAAGGCAGCCCATCCAAATTTAACTCAGCAGATTGAATTGGCCTTAGAGAATGGAGAATTTAAAGCAAAACTGAACCAGAGCCTGGTTCTGTATACACCAACATGCAATACTGCCCGGCGCTATATTGCCATTGGTTTGGGTGAATCCGAAAAATACACAGCTGATTTTCTACGTCAGGCCGCAGCAACAGCTGCTAAAAAGGTGCTTGACCTTAAACTGACCACCCTGGCCATCGAATTCATGGGTGAATCATATTTGGACACAGATGATGCCCAGGCACTGGCTGAAGGTCTGATCCTGGGAAGTTATCGCTTTCTTAATTATAAAAAATCTGAAGATGAGTATGCAGGGATCGCATCTGTTGTGACCCTTAGCAATGCTGATATTGCTGCTGCCATGAATTACGGCATGCACGTATCAGCCGGTGTGGCCCTGGCACGTGACCTGGGAAATCACCCTTCCAATATTGCCACCCCTACCTACCTTGCGGATACAGCCGGGGAGATCGCCAAGACCGGAGGCATGAAATTGACGGTCTTCGAGCGTGAAGATTTTGAAAAATTGGGCTTTGGTGGTATTCAGGGCGTAGCCCAGGGATCGGATGTCCCACCTAAATTTATTATTATGGAATACCGGGGCGGTGGACCCAAAGCCAAGACGCTGGGGCTCGTTGGAAAAGGGCTCACCTTTGATTCCGGTGGTATTTCCATAAAGCCATCGGCTGGTATGGATGAGATGAAATTTGACATGCTGGGTGGGGCTGCAGTGCTAGGCATTATGTCTGTCGTTGCGGAGATCAAGCCGAAATTAAATATTATTGCGGTGGTGCCCTCCACCGAAAATATGAATGGCGGGGAGGCTTATAAACCCGGTGATATCCTGACAGCTTATAATGGCAAGACCATTGAGATTCTAAATACAGATGCCGAGGGTCGCTTGATCCTGGCCGATGGACTGGCCTACATCACCGATAAATATGAGCTGGACGGTTTGGTTGATTTTGCTACGCTCACAGGCGCCGTAGTGGTTGCCCTGGGTCACCGTTATAGCGGTATCATGACCAATGACCAGGAATTTGCTGATGAACTGATCCAGGTAGGTAAAAAGACCCAGGATCGCGTCTGGCAGATGCCGCTGGATGATGAGTATGCTGAAGATATCAAATCCAAGATCGCGGATATCAAGAATACCGGTGCTGCCCGTGAAGCGGGCACAATCGCTGCGGCGGCCTTTCTGCGTGAATTTGTCAAGGAAGGAACCGCCTGGTGTCATATCGATATTGCTGGTTCCGGCTGGCATAAAAAGGGTCGATCATATTTACCTGCAGGACCGACCGGTGCTGGTGTCCGTTTGATCATGGAGCTGATCCGTAGCTGGGAGTAGACCGTATGAAAACCTATCGTTTAGCCGTTGATGGTATGGGGGGTGATCTTGCCCCGAAAGCGATCGTGGAAGGAGTTTGCCGAGCCTGTGTGGCCGGTGACCTGCATGTCCTGCTCACAGGTGACCAGGAGATCCTGGAAGCCGAATTAGCGCATTTTCCCAAGGTTAGACAACACATCGAGATCGTCCATGCATCCCAGGCTATACCCATGGATGCCAAACCCAAGGATATTTTTGATAAGTACCCCGATTCATCCATGATCAAGGCGGCTGAAATTGTAGCTGCTGGTCAAGCCGATGCCTTGATCTCCGCTGGAAATACCGGTGCCCTGATCCTGGCAAGTGCCCAGACCATCCCGCGGATCAAGGGAGTGCACCGGACCGGCCTGGCTGCGGTTTACCCCACCCGCAATGAATTGAATCGTAAAGATATTTTCTCATTGATCCTGGATGTTGGTGCCAATATTACAGTCGACCGGGATCACATGATCCACTTTGCTCTCATGGGTAATGCCTATGCTCAAAAAGTCACCGGTGTTGATAGGCCTTTGGTCGGTCTCCTGAACATGGGATCCGAAAATAATAAGGGCGGGCCCAAATATGTAGAGGTCAATCGCATCCTGGAATCACTGCCCCAGATTAATTTTTATGGAAACATTGAGGGCAGCGATCTCATGAAGGGGATCGTGGATGTTGTTGTAACTGAAGGATTCAAGGGCAATATTGCCGTTAAAACCATGGAAGGCGTTGCCGAAGCCGCCATGGGGCTGGGTAAACTGGCATTCCAGAAAAAACTGATTTGGAAACTCGGCATGATCATGCTTTCAGGTGGTATCCGTCAGGTTAAAAAGATCAGTGATTATCAGGAATATGGGGGTGCCCCAATACTTGGCCTTGAAAAACTGGTTCTGAAATGCCACGGAAGATCGACGCCCAGGGCCATCGACAATGCCATTAAATTGGCAGTGAAGTGTTCTCGAGATGACCTGGTCGGTAATATGAAGGAAGCCATCAACGCCTTCGAACGTGAATTCACCCGAACTGAATACGACCATATCACTGGTTTTGACACCTGAATAAACTAACCTGCTATTTGAAATACTCATTGATATCCAAAAGCACAATTTTAACATTGTCTGAAATTGAGTAAGGGAAATGAAAAGCCTGGTCAGGATATCAATATTTACACGACCGATCATTTTGCTGGCTTTGCTAAGCCTGCTTCACGCTGGTGGATCAACTGTTGGCGAAGAGGCTGAATTAGTTTCCTATGCACAGGATGTTTATCGCCAACAGGGGGTTAATATGGCTCGTTCGGCCTTTGAACTGGACGAACAGGATACCTGGGGACGCGTATTCCTGATCAGATTGGTCAGCCGCAGCACAACACTATCCACCGATCTGCTCCAGGCTTTTCTCATCGGGGGTGCAGTCTCTCAACATGCCCGATCACCCATGGATCAGGTGGTTGTCACGGTTGAGGTCGAGTTCAGCCATCGCCAGGACATGATCCTCAGCGCTGATGGAAAATGTTGTGAAAAATTGTATAATAACAGAATGACTCCTGAAATGTTCACCAAAACATGTCTCAGGATGAAATAAACGGGCTTAATTGACAGGAAATATGAAAAAGGAGAATAGAATGTTCAAAAAAACAATGCTATTTATTGCATCCACAGTGGTCATGGCATCGTCTGCCTTCGCTGGCAGCCCCTTCGAAGTATCGATCTGGGAACGGTATGCTGAAGGTTTGGGTTGGGCCGTAGTGGCTTCGGTCGGATTTTCGGTGGGTGTAGCAATCGCACTTAAAGTGTTTGATTGGTTCTCATCTGATATTGACGAATGGGAAGAGATCAAAAAAGGGAACTGGGCAGTTGCGATGATCTTTGTTGCCATGATCGTCATGATCGGTATCCTGGTCCACAAAGTTATCTAAGAATTTTTTGGTCAAATCAAAAGGCGAGGTTTTCCTCGCCTTTTTTTATGGCCGTAAGATACACCGCTATTGGTCATTCTGAGTGCAACGAAGAAGCTTTCCCCAGCGACCTGGTTCGCAAAATGGCTATTATCGTGATTGCTGGGGGGATCCTTCGCCTAACGATTCCAGGAAGACAAGCAGGTGGCCTTGGTCGAAATATTCACTGATCGGGTCTTAATTGAATAATTTCTTGAGCGTATCATGTTCATCCAGAAGTTCGAGATATTGTTCCTCCAAGAGCTCCTTCTGGACTAGGGCAGTCTGGATCTTGTCAAATCGGCTGACCAGGTCGGGATCGCTGAGAATCTCTTCTTGCTCCGCAATAGCAACTTCCAGTTCTGCGATCAGAATGGGTATTTTTTTAAACCGATTGGCTTGTTTCTTACGCCCGGCATAATCGCTCCCACGCGATTTCAGAATAGGTGGTGGATCCAGAGCACGATCCTTTTTAACCCCTGTTGCCCCTCCCTGAGCTTTGCGCCATAAATAATATTCATAGTTGCCTGGATAAATCTGGATTTCCCCTTGATCAACCTCGATGATGGTATCCGTAACTGCATTCAAAAAATGACGATCATGCGAGATACAAACCATAGTCCCGCTAAAATTGCTGATCGCATCCTGCACAACATCTCTGGATAGCATATCCAGATGATTCGTGGGTTCATCCAGGAGTATCAGGTGAGCGGGAGTGGCCAACATTTTGGCCAAAGCCAAGCGGGAGATCTCTCCCCCACTCAAGACCTTGATCTGCTTTTCAATGGTATCTCCAGAAAATAAAAATGATCCGAGGTAATTTCGGATCTCGGTGATGGTCCACTGGGGTACTTCAGCAGCGATCAGCTCAAAAATAGTTCGTTCCATGGCTAATGTCTCGAATTGATGTTGAGCGAAATAAGCCCGTTCGACACCTGCTCCCCATTTCAGACTTCCTGCAGTCAATGGCTCGACCTGGGCCAGCATTTTCAACAGGGTTGACTTCCCCGCCCCGTTGGGCCCCACCAGACCGATCTTCTGTCCCCGTTCCAGATCAAGGTTCAATCCCTTAAAAACTTCCAGACTAGCATAAGATTTTGCTACCTGGTTAAGCTCAGCGATCATCCGCACCGATCTACCGGGTTGCGGGATCCTCACAGCGATGCGGTTTTGCTGACCCTCAGGTGGTTTGATCCGGACGAGTTTTTCCAGAGATTTCACCCGACTCTGAACTTGCGTAGCCTTACTATCCTTATAGCGGAATCGTTCAATAAAGCGTTCTGTATCGGCAATCAGTTTCTGCTGATTCTTGTAGGCAGCCGCCTGCTGCTCGATCCGCAACTGTTTTTCTGCTACAAAACGACTATAATTGCCTGTGTAGCTGTGGATGGTCTGGTTATGGATCTCAAATATTTGGTCAATCGTTTTGTCAAGAAAGGTCCTGTCGTGGCTAATGAGGACCAGGGCGCCGGTCCATTCCTTTAAGAAGTTTTCGAGCCAGATCAGAGATGCGAGATCCAGATGGTTGGTCGGTTCGTCCAATAGCAGGATATCCGGTGCCTTGAACAATAGTTTAGCCAGCGCCACCCGCATGCGCCAGCCCCCACTGAATTGTTCAAGGGGGATTTTCATTTGGACCGGACTGAAACCCAAACCGCCCAACACCTTTTTAGCCTTTGATTCAATGGTCCAGCCGTCGAGCCGATCAAATTCTGTCTGTACTCGACCCAAATCCTCCAACAGCTTCCCATCATCCGGCTGGGCTGCGATCCGGGATGAGAGTTCCTCGATTCTGAGTTCTAAGGCACCTACCTCTGGTATTTCATCCAAAACCTCATGCAGAATGGTCTTGCTGGAAGTTGAGGTGATCTCCTGTGGTAGATAGCCAATGCTCACCTTACGATCGATCTGGACATGACCCTGGTCGGCACTCTCTTCTCTGACGATCATCCTGAGCAAGGTGGTCTTGCCTGAACCATTGGCTCCCACCAGACCCGCTCTGGATCCTTTTTTGATCACCAGGTTCAGATCCTGGAACAAGGTTTTATCCGGGTAGGTCTTGGTAATATTATGAAAATGGATCATCTGCTTTTCGTTATGTAAAGTCAGCAGTAACCAGTAACTAGTGACGGGTGACCAGTGACAGGTGATGGGTTTCTATTTTCAAGTTTCATCTTGCCCGGCATAAATACAGGCATCCAAATGCTTTTTAGTTGCGTAAATCCGCGGCAAAATAATGCTACTTACTTCGGTAATTTATACTTCCGCTTTTCAAGCTCTTCATGCTCCCGATATAAAGTGAGTACGTGGCCGATCAGGCTTACAAATTGAGCTTTTGCACCGTCCAGGATGTCGTCGAGGAAGGCTTCCTTCTCTTCTTTAAAGGCTATGAACTTGACCTTTACCAATTCATGTTGACCTAAAGCGGTATCAATGCTCTGGATCGTTTGAGCATTGATGCCTGATTTCCCGATCTGAACTAAAGATCGTAGGGGATGGGCCTGTGATTTTAAATATTTCTTTTGTTTTGATGTAAGTACTTCCATTAGTTCTCCTTAGCCCCGATCCAGGCTGGGAAATGAATCCGTCAAGGGATCACCGGGGTCACTTGGTTCTGGCTCTCGCCTTAAAAAATCATTTATCAGTAAATGGTAGAAACTAACACCGACCGCGTATAAGACAGCTGTGATCAGAAAGATCTGGAAGTAATCCAATTCCATTTGCCTGAGAAACTGAAAGATCTTGGCACTGATAAACCAGGACGCACTCCAGATACTGGAACTCAGGGCCGAGATCAACTCCTGATTACGTTTGCCCACGTATTTCATTCCCAGTTCACTGGTCATGGGACCGGCCATATTCATCAGAGGTTGCCTGAGCATGTACGAGGCAATTGCAATGTAGATCGCCCATGAGAAAGCTGAGGCGACTTGCGACAAGGCCAGCAAAACCAAAAAGAATATGGCCAACCACTGCGGGATCAGAATGGCTACTCTGAATCCGAATCGACGTCGGATGAACGGGATCACCAGGGTGGATAGAAATACAATTCCCGCTGTACTGGCTCCGATCAAACTGAACTGTTCAGAATCCATCTCGAACACACTGTTAAAGAACAGGTTTACAAATGGTATGGTCAATCCAGCGCCGATGGCGATCAACATGTTGGGGGTCAGGACCCGACCGATCAGGGTCCAATCATAATCCGACCGGAGTGCCTGAAAATTGCTTAGAAAATGACTGGAAGTTGAACGGGGTCTGGCCTCCTTCATGAAGATGACCAGAAAAAATGAGAGCGAACTAAATGCTATGATGAACAGCATGATATGAAATTCATCCAGTTGTATAGCTCGCCCAAACAGGCGAACCTGTTCCATTCTGGACATAATATTGATGACTGAACCAGAGAAAATAGTAGCCAGTGACCAGGTTGAGAAATTTAAGGAAATAGCCTCGGACACAACCTGCTCAGGTGCTGAACGCATGATAAAGGGTAAGGAGCATACATTCAGGATCATAAACGAAATCCCCCAGAAGATAAATGCGGCGGTGATCTGGAATTCATTACCACCCTCAATGGAGAACAACAGGAACAGGCTGGAGAGGGGTACCAGGATGCTGGTGGTCATGAAGAATGGTTTTAAAGCCTTACCTTTTATAAAAATGCCTAAGGGAAAGGCAAACAGCAGAATCCCAAGAAAGCGAAATGAATTGAACTGGGCAATACTACTATCGGTATAACCTGATTTGCGTAAATAGATGTTGAGGATAAGAATAAAGGCTGCATTGATCAGATGGATCATAAACGCAGTGCCAATCAACAATAACACTGAGCGCGGTATCTTCCCATAACGCTTGAAGATAAAGTTCATGGTCGATCCGCATTATTATGGTTTTTGGGACAAAACTGCCTGGGAACGAAGTGGATTATCGAGAACCCAGTCGACGAATTCTAAGACCATCATAGTCACAGCTTTTGCAATTGTAACGCCGTATTTTAAGTCGGAAAATCCTGCCGGTCAGCTTTTGAAGTGTATTCCGGTGAACTTGGGTAAGATCGTCCCCACATTCCGGGCAAACTGCTAATTCTCCATAGCGAATAAGCGCCTTCTGTCTCGCTCGATGGGCCAGGAGTACAAAAGACATGAGGATCAGAATGGTTCCAACAATATCTGAGCTTTCAAAAGCATCCACCGTATCAACGAAACTCTTGACCAGTCCACTAAAAATAGAACTAACACCCTGGCGGAATGAGATCAGTCCCTGGAACACCGCTGATTTGATCTCCATATCTTCATAGAGCAGAAAAGCACCAAAAAGAAATAATATGCCGATGAAAATCTCAAGAGAAAATTCCCTGAGCAGGGATCTTTCATGACGTTTACTGCTTCTTTTGCGGTGTGGTTTCTTGTGTGCTTTGTTTGTCATACGCTCCTTGCAATACCTGCGAAGCTAAAAGAATCCGAGCTCAATACACTATATCTTTTGCGGGAAGGTTAACTGTATCACACTGTCAGTTGGTTTAAAAATATGTCATCATTTTGCATTGAAATATTACTCTTCCGCTTTAGATTGCCTTATGCTGAGTGAAAATCCAAACCAGATTACTTTTAAATACACTTTCAATCTGCCTGAGTCCAAATCACATGAATTTATAATCCTGCTGGATCCTGAGAAGCTCACATATCAGACCGTTAATTCTGAAGCACCAGCTGATTGGACTGCCTTGGGCTACCACACCTGTGAAAATTGCCCCCTGGTGGAGCAGAATGTAACCCACTGCCCGGTAGCTGTCAATCTACAGGACATCGTAGATGCATTTACAAGTGCCATATCTTATGCTCAGGTGGATGTCTGTATTGAGACGGAAGCACGTACTTATTGTAAAAACCAGGTCTCCATGCAAAGTGGCTTGAGCTCGATCCTGGGGATCATCATGGTTACCAGTGGCTGTCCTATTCTTGATCACCTGCGGCCCATGGTCAAGTCTCACCTGCCGTTTGCTACAATTGGTGAATCGATCTACCGGGCCATCTCAATGTACCTGTTAGCCCAATTTACGCGTGCAAGCAATGGCTTGGAGCCCGATTGGACCTTGAAGGGTTTGACACGGATCTATGCCCAGATTGACAAGATCAACATTAGCATGGTACGACGACTGCAAGCTGCAACTGAGCAGGACGCCAGTCTCAATGCTGTTGTGATCCTGGATTCTTTTGCCAAAATGATACCGATGACCATTGACGGATCCATGCGGGAACTAGAACAATTATTCTGGCCTTATCTTGACAAAGCTTCTAGCGCCGATGTTCAAGATGCTTGAATGTTGAATTCAAAATCAATGTTGACGCCTCCGCAGAAAGTCCCTCCCCGACACGATTGTCGGAATCTTCCACTCGCCGCAGAGCGTTGCATTGAGTCCTTCGACTGAGCTGCGCTATTCAGTAGCTGCTCGTAGTTACGGAAGAAAGCTCATCCCCGACGGTGGCGCTCAACGCGTTGATGAATTGGGAAATCGAATCCCAGATGCGTATCAGCGAATAGCAGAATTGTCATGTAGAAAGATGCTATGGAGCTAATCGTGGATGTTCAGGTCAAATCTCAGTGTAAAACAGCTGCCATTACTCCGGTCAATTTCCATCTTACCCTGAAGCTGCTCCGTAAGAATGCGGATAATTCTCAATCCCATGGTTTTTGTGGTTTCAAAATTTATGGATGGGTCCAAGCCTACACCATCGTCCCGGATCATAATCTCAGTGATACTGTCGGAAACTGCCTTTACTGACACCCATAAAGCCCCTTCCCTATTATCCGGGAAAGCATATTTAAGAGCATTGGTGATCAATTCATTGACGATCAATCCGCAGGGTATGGCTTTGGTGATATCCAACTGCATTGTGTCGATATCTTGATGAAAATGGATCCGTTTCTGATCGATGGTGTAAAAGTTGATCAACTCATAGATCAAAGTTTCGATGTAATTTCCAAAGTCAACAGCAGACATACTTTTTGATTGAAAAAGCTTTTCATGGATCAAAGCCATGGTACGGATGCGGCTCTGGGTTTCGCTAAAGATCTCGAACAAATGCTCATCCTGGGTGTATTCGGCCTGGAGATTCAGGAGACTGTTGATCACCTGCATGTTGTTCTTCACCCTGTGATGGACTTCCCGGAGCAAAAGTTCCTGCTCTTTAAGTGACTCCTCCAACTCGGTCATGATCTTTTTCCGGTTGGAAATATTGCGGACGTTTGATAACATCCTTGGTTGTCCATGGATGGTAGCTGGTCTAAGGGTGACTTCAGTCCAGAACTTATCACCATTTTTATGTTTAGCTTCCCATTCTACTGTTTTTTCACCTGAGGCGATGGCAAGCTTGAAATATTCTGGGACTTGGGACATTATATCGGGATTGGCACTAAATTTCTGGACGCTAGAGTTGATCACTTCGTCTCGTTCATAACCATACATCCTCAACATGGTCTCATTCACATCCAGAATCTCATAGGTTTCGGGATCCTGAATAAAGATAGCCTCCGATATGGCGTTGAAAAGTTCCTGGTAGGTCTGCTCGGTACGCTTGAGCTCCTTTTCTGTTTCGACAATGGGACTGATATCGTAAATAATCCCCGAGATATTCTTCGGCTCACCATGCTCGTCACGAATAATGGTGGAGTGGTCATTTACCCAGATATATTTTCCATCCTTACAAAGAACTCTGTAAGCCGGAGTATCAAAAGAATCGACACCGTCCTCCAGGGCTTGCTGGGCGGTGGCTCTGACACGCTCAAGATCCTCAGGGTGGATGATATCGGCATAGACAACTGAACCGTCGAGCATTTCCTCCACGGAATAACCCAGTATATGCTCAACATTCTCACTCACATGGAGCAGGGGTTTTTCAACCACTATGTCCCATTTTAAGATCATGATCGGACCAGACAGGAATATATTCCTTTCCTCAAGCTGGTTAATCTCAATCGCGCGTTTGGCCTTATGCGCCAAATAAGTACTGGAAATGTCTTCCATGTTCGCCTGAGCGCCAATCACCTCATGTTCCGCATCATAAATGGGACTGATAACAGTCTGAAAATAGATCATCCTGTCCCAGGCGGATCTATACTCGCCGGAATACTTAACTGTTTTATCTTCTTGCAAGGCAACCTGAAATTGATGGGAGATACCGGCATCCTGGATCGGTTTAAAGCTGAACATGTTGAATTTTTTGGTTTCTTCGGCACTGGGAGAGCCCAGGATATCGAGCATACGTTGATTTACATCCAGAATATTCCCAGCCAGATCAATTCGCAGTATTCCGGTGGGAGAATTCTCAACCAAACCTCGATAGCGTAATTCATTTTCAACGACCTTACGGTGAGATTCCTGCTGTTCCGTGACATCATAGATGTAGCCCATGAGGGTCGTAGCCGCACCAGATTCATCCTTCTGGACATATCCATAATCTTGAACCCAAATATAATCACCATCCCGCTTCCGCAATCGGTAGGGATGCATAAAGATCCTATCTGAGCCCGCTGCCAGAGTTGTTCGAATTTGCTCCTGTAGCCCAGGTCGATCATCTGCATGCACAATATCGGGATAGTAGATTCGACCCTCGATAAAATCGGTGGCTTTGTATCCCAAAATAGCTTCGACATTCTCCGAGATAAAAGTTAAGGGGGCATCCTCATTTATTGGCCATTGGATCAGGATCACAGGGCCATTTAGAAAGACCTTCCGCTCCTCCAGCAATTCGAGTTGCCGGTCCCTCAATTGTGCTAAGGCATCTTCCTGAGCACTGAGATCAGCTATGGTACAGACCACAGTAGTCACTCCTTGAGCCTCAAAGCTTCGAAACTTACCATCTACCGGAAAGGTCTGTCCTGCCTTACGGATCGCCATGAGACGTAAGGCTTTGCCTGCCTTGCCCTTACATTGCTGCTCCAGGGTCGCATGGTATTCTTCAGTGAACAAGGCCTGCATGTCTAATTTCTTAAATTCTGCATTGGTGTAACCAAACATGTTACTGGCAGCTGAATTATATTCGATGCAGGTGCAGTCGCTAAAAAAGATGATCGCTTCAGAAGCAGCTTCAGCCATGGTCCGATTCTTGGATTCAGACGCTCTCAGTGCTTCAACTTGTTGTTTTTGCTCAGTGATATCGTCCACCACACCATCAATGTATAATGCCTGTCCGCTGGCATTCTTGACCAGTACTGAGGAAACCCGCCCGGGAAATACTGCCCCATTCCGGCGTTTTAATTGGATCTCCCACTCCCGACAATACCCTTTGGAAGTTAATTCTTCGCGCATGCGATCCCGATCGGCGGGATCGACATAAAATTCCGTTACCGCGCTGGATTCTAGTTCGGTTTTATCCTGGTAGCCGAAGATTTTAAGAAATGCCGGATTTACATCAATAAAAGTTCCCTGGTCATCAATACTTGTACGAAAGACCGCTGTATTCAAGTTGTCCAGGATAAATGAAATATCATTTGATTTGAAGGTGTGATTCTTTTCCATAGGGTTGCTCGCTTAGTCTACCTCCCCCAATAATTAAGGTATTATTTTTAACGCCTAATTTATTCAGGAAATTTGATCAAGCGACATCGATCTGCACTATTTGAACAACTCTCAGGGGTGGCAGGTTGATGATCCAACTCCCATTTCCATTGGCGTCTGAGCTCAGCAAAGATGAAACCAGCCGATTAGATTGAATCTATAATCGCGCATTTTCATTCAATATTCCATGGGATCTGACTTATGTTGGACGCATGAATGGGGCAAACTTTATCAGATCCTGGCCAGCCTTGTGGCTTTGGATGCATTATTGTAGTGATCGATTACACCAGACCCGGATCAATGCGGTTTATACCTTTCGGAAAGCCCGCCTGGACCTGCATTTTTCTCTGCCGGATCAAACCTTTAAGCTGGCCTGGGAAAAACACGGAAATCAGGCCATGTTAACAGCTTCAGAGCAATTCAGCCTGCCCAAACGCAGGGTTGCTGTTTTAAAGGAGCTCCCCACTGATCTAAAAGTAACGCGGATCAGGATCCATGCTCAAGACCGTCTATTAAGATTTGACCTCACAGATGACTTTCACCTTATCATGGGATTTTATCCTGCTGTTTTGAATGTCTATTTATCCAGGAGTAACCAAGTTGTCGCCAGCTTCCTGAAAGAAAAGGGACCTCCGATATTTGCCAATGCTTGGCTGGGTATCGAGGATCCGCTGCCCTCTGTCATTCCAGGTAAATTGCTCACCAGAGATGAACTCCTGGCAGCCCAGCACGGGATCACGTTCAATGCTACAAATGGTGAGCTTGGTTTTTCTGCTGATCAGAGTGGAGGTCTGCCGATCAATAAGCTGGTCATAGAGATACTCAAATACGGTCAAAAACCTAAACAGGCTCCTGGTGCTTCTATCCGGAAAACCGGGAAAACAGTGCTTAAACGTTGGCAGGTCAAACTCAATAAAATCCAACAGGAGTTGCAGGAAGCTGCATCCTGGCCTGACCTGGAGGTCAAGTTGCAAGCCCTTCAGATCTGTCAGGGACTGGGTCAACCCATCCAAAGTGGGCAGCTGCTTTTGCCAGCCGAACTTTCTCCCACCGGTGCAGCGTTATCGCTCATCCTGGAGAAAAATACAAGCTACCAGCAAGCCATCCAATCAACCGCAAAAAAGATTCGCAAATCCAAGGGCAAATTGGCGCAATTGGAGGAGATCATCCCCCGGATCAAATCCGATATGTCAGCTTTGGAAGACCTTTTGGATCAAGCCGATGGCCAAAATCTACAGACTTTCTTACAAAAACATGGTGAAGCATTAGATCGAACAGGACGCCGACAGACCGAACGTAAACCTTATAAGAAGTATGCGTCACCAAACGGTTATGATATCCTGGTTGGTCGTGGATCTTCCGATAATGATGTGCTCACATTTAAGGTAGCAGGTAAGAATGACTGGTGGTTCCACGCCCGCCAGATTCGAGGATCCCATGTCATTCTGAGAACTGGAAATCAACAGCCCCCGCAGATCGATATCCAAAAGGCCGCTGAGTACGCCGCCCTCAATTCAAAAGCCAAGCACTCCGGCATTGTCGTGGTTCAATACTGTCAACGAAAACACCTGAGCAAACCCAAAGGCTCAGCACCGGGAGCGGTTCTGGTTCAGCATGAAAAGTCCATCACCATCGATCTTGATCACCTGGGTCCGCATGAGTGAACCCAGGGTCCTCCGCAAAGCCAGGTAAAATCAGACTAAAATTAGTCTTTCTGACGCGAACAACGGGAGCGGAAGAATCCCCCTTTCAGGACAAGGAGCTGCATTGATTCGAGATCCTTCACTGGGTTCAGGAAGACCAATTCGGGGAAATGATTATTTGTCGGTAAACATAAGATCAGAGCTGATCTCATCGATCAACGACCAGCCGGACTGGTTGATGGTCAGATGATTATTTTCCAGTGACACCTGACTGGTCCATTTTTTCAGCATTGCATTGCGCTGCACAAGCAGATCTGACCCAAAGCGGTTTTGGTATTCAGCCAGATCCAGACCCCTGGTAAGGCGTAATCTGGTGAGGATCAGCTCATTTCTTTCAGTCCGTTCATTGATCAATTCAGACGCAGCCTCCGCCATCCCAAAATTGCTCACAAAGGTGAGGTACTGATCCAGATTCCTAATATTCCAGTGCCGGCGGCGCTGGAAATAGGAATGAGCGGCCGGTCCAAAACCCAGGTAATCTACACCAGTCCAGTAATTCAGGTTATGCCGGCATTCGAAGCCTGGTTTAGCCTGGTTGGATATCTCATAATTTAGAAAACCCTTAGATTCCAGGTAATCCCGTCCCAAGGCGTACATGCCTGTATCCACAGTCTCCTCCAGCATCTGAATATGACCAGCCTCAACCCAGCGATGTAGCGCCGTCCCCTCTTCAACAGTTAGCGAGTAGGTGGATATATGTTCCGGTGAGAGTGCCACCAACTGTTTCAGGTCAGCCTCCCAGTGGGTTTTGGTCTGACCGGGAATGGCAAAGATCAAATCAGCACTAACATTTGTGAAGCCCGCTTTGCGGACATCCTCATAGGTGGAAAAACATTTTTCGACCGAATGGGTACGGCTCATGAATCTCAGGTGTTCAGGTTGAAAGCTCTGCATCCCGATACTAATCCGATTGATCCCCATCGATTTGTAGGCTACCAGATCATTCAGATCGGCTTCACCCGGATTGATCTCCATCCCGATCTCCATGTTGGGCTCTGAGTTTGTCAATTCCAGAAGTGCCCCTATTATTTTTCCCAATTGATCTGGTTTCAGCAGATTGGGAGTGCCTCCTCCAAAAAACAGGGTATCGATAAAATACCCTGATAGGTCGAGATGGGTGCTTCTGTATTCGATCTCCACTAAAAGTTTTTCCAGGAAAACAGGGATCGACTGTTCTCGGCCCACAATTGAATAGAAATCACAGTAGGTGCATTTTGCCTTGCAAAACGGGACATGAACATAGAGGGCCAATGGTTTGAGAGCGGGATCCATGGGATAAGGTAGCTGGAAATGGGGGGAATCCAATTTTATGAGATCGAATAATTGTGCTGGGCTATGATTTTCCTCGGGTATCCCCGGGAGAGGGATAAATCCTGATTCTGGTTGTTGAATCCTTTTGCATGGGGCACCCTTAGGTTTACTTTGCTTTGCAAGATGAATGCTCACCATCCAACCTGCCAAACACTAAAATCTGATTCCCGATCTTTATTTCCGGACCAAGCGATGGATGAATATTTTCTTTTCTCCAAAAAAGCATCAGCAGCAAAGTATTAAGAGGTTCACCATGCAAAAATTCAAAAACTGGGAAGCAATAACATTTGATGATGTACTCCTGGTGCCGGCACAATCAGATGTACTGCCCCACGATGTTGATGTGACGACCCATTTGACCAGATCCATCAAACTGAACATACCACTCATGTCTGCTTCAATGGATACTGTTACTGAATCCCGGATGGCCATCGCCATGGCGCGGGTGGGTGGTATTGGCATCATTCATAAGAATTTAACACCGGAACAACAGGCTCTTGAAGTTGATAAGGTCAAAAGATCACAGCACGGAGTCATCACGGACCCCTTCTCCCTCACGCCCAAACATACCGTGGGTGATGCTGCAGAACTCATGGCCCGCTACCGGATCTCCGGCGTACCCGTTGTCGTCTCCGGGAAACTGCTTGGGATCATCACCAATCGTGATATTCGATTTGAAGAACACTTTGATCGCCTCATTGAAGATGCCATGACCAAGGAAGACCTCATCACGGGTAACCAATCCACTACTTTAAAGGAAGCTGCCGCACTGATGAAGCAGTACAAGATCGAAAAACTACCGCTCATCGATAAAAAAAACAATCTCAAAGGCTTGATCACGATCAAGGATATTGAGAAAGCGGTTGAATATCCAAATTCTGCCACAGATTCAAATGGTCGGCTACTGGTGGGAGCGGCTGTGGGAGCCCGGATGGAATCCATGGAACGAGTGGAACGACTCATGTCTACTGGTGTGGATGTCATCGTTGTGGATACAGCTCATGGTCATTCACGGAACGTCATGAATACGGTAGTCACCATCAAATCAAAATTTCCTCAGGTACAGATCATCGCCGGTAATGTTGCCACTGGCTCGGCCACCAAAGATCTGATCGCGGCTGGTGTGGATGCCGTGAAAGTGGGCATTGGTCCGGGATCGATTTGTACCACCCGGATTGTAGCCGGTGTGGGAATGCCCCAGATCAGTGCTATCTCTGATTGCGCTGAAGAGGCTGATAAGCAAGGCATACCCATCATAGCGGATGGGGGAGTAAAATTCTCCGGCGATATTCCCAAAGCCATTGCAGCCGGTGCTTCAGTTATTATGATTGGCGGTCTGCTGGCCGGAACGGATGAAAGTCCTGGCGAAAAAGATTTTTATCAAGGCCGGGCCTATAAAGTGTACCGTGGAATGGGTTCCATATCTGCCATGAATGCTGGTAGTGCTGACCGTTATTTCCAGGAATCAACCCAAAAACTGGTCCCGGAGGGGATCGAAGGACGGGTTCCCTACCGGGGTGCCACGAAGGATGTGGTCTACCAACTTATCGGGGGTCTCCGCTCTGGAATGGGCTACTGCGGCACTGCCACCATCGCTGATATGCGTGGAAAATCAGAATTTGTGAAGATCAGTGGCGCCGGATTGAAGGAAAGCCATCCTCACGATATCCAGGTAACCAAGGAAGCCCCAAATTATGGTGCTGACTTTTAAATTGATCTCAACCGCTTGATTCAACAGGAGAAGTAATGAAAAACACCATCGTAGTGGGTGCTCAATGGGGTGATGAAGGTAAAGGAAAGTTGGTGGATGTTCTCGCTGAGCAAAGTAATCTGGTGGTTCGATTCAACGGCGGTGGGAATGCCGGCCATACAGTCATGCATGCCGGAGAGACCTATAAATTTCATTATATGCCGTCTGGAATGCTCCATAATAAGCTATGCATTCTGGGAACAGGCGTGGTCATCAATCCCAAAGACCTGCTGGAAGAGATCGAATTATTTACCAGTAGTGGCCATACGCCTCGCCTGAAGATCAGCGCCCGGGCTCATATCATCTTTCCCCATCACCAGCTCATCGATGCCAAGGAAGGTGGGAAGATCGGTACCACTGGACGCGGGATTGGCCCAGCTTATTCACAGAAAGCCTCACGGATCAATCTCAGGATTCTGGACATAATCGCTGATGATGCCCGGGGCCGCATCAAGGAAGCCCTTAAGGATGTGAAGGATATTCTCATCTATGAAGAGATCTTTACCCTGGATGAGTACCAGGATTACTGCCGCAGTGTTTCAGAGGAATACGCCTCATTCGGAGAAAAATTCAAACCTTACGTCACAGATACCGAAGACCTGGTCCGGAGAGCCGGTAGCTCAGAGGAATCGGTGCTGTTTGAGGGTGCCCAGGGCACCCTCCTGGATCTGAACTATGGGACCTACCCCTTCGTCACCTCCAGCTCAACTCTGGCAGCAGCGGCCTTCGTGGGCGGGGGTGCCATCCCGGGTATCCCCATCCGAATTTTAGGTATCACTAAAGCATATACCACCAGAGTTGGAGAAGGTCCCTTCCCCACCGAACTGTTCGGTGACGCAGCCAGCAACCTGAGAAAAGCGGGTCACGAGTATGGTGCAACCACAGGCCGTCCCAGACGGGTTGGTCATCTGGATCTGTACGCCCTGCGGTATGCGATCAGGATCTCTGGTATTCAAGAGCTGGCCATGACCAAGATCGATACTCTGGCTCTGGTAGACGGCATCAAGGTGTGCACGGGCTATATGATCGACGGTAAAGAGATCGACTATTTCCCTGCTGACAGTCCGACCCTGGAAAAAGTTGAACCCATTTACGAGGATGTTCCGCCCATTACCAATTTGACCAAGGCTGAGTGGGTCGAGTTGAAGGAGAAATCCAAAAAAGATCTTCCAGACAGTATCCGCAGCTATATCAAATTCATTGAAGAATTTGTGGAAATCCCCATCACCATCCTCTCCCATGGGCCAGAAAGGAATGAAACCATTGTCTTCTGAAAATTTATTCAACCTATCGCCTCTGGATGGTCGCTATGCCAGCGATCTGCAAGATATCCAGAAGATGTTCTCTGAAAGCCGCTTGATCCGTGAACGAATCCATGTTGAGCTAGTCTATCTCAAGGCTTTTCTGCAGGCTACTGGCCGGGCAGGCTGGTGGCACGCTGATTTCATGGCTATTTATACCGATCTGAGCAAAACAGATCTGGATTATGTAAAAGAGATCGAGAGTCACACCAAACACGACGTGGCTGCCGTCATCGAATTCATCAAGGCCCAACTCCCTGAGGAGGTCCAGCCTTATGTCCATTTTGGTCTGACCTCAGAAGATGTTAACAATTTAGCTCATGGACTCATGATCAAGGGTTCACGAGACATCCTCATCACCCATTTAAAGACCCTTATCGATGAACTCTCGCAATTGGCCAAGGATAATCGTGATCGCCGTATGATCGGCAGGACCCATGGTGAAGTGGCCACGCCCACCACGCTGGGCAAAGAATTCGCTCTGTATGCTCTGCGCTTCGCCAGAATGTCTGCTGAACTTAGGTCAATGAACATCCAGGGGAAGATCCTGGGTGCCACCGGCAACTTGAATGCCTGGATGGGCACCTATCCGAAGGTGGACTGGTTTGAGGTCACCCATGAGGTTGTAGAGGAGCTGGGTCTGGAACACACCCTGTTCAGTTTACAGATCATGCCAGGTGACACTTATGCTGTCATGCTGGATGCCGTTAAGCGTCTGAGTGGTTTACTGGTTGATTATGATCAGAATATCTGGACCTACTTTATGCTGGGTTATTTGTACCAGAAAGCGGATGCCTCATCTATTGGTTCCTCAACCATGCCCCACAAGATTAACCCCATCAAGTTTGAAAATTCAGAGGGTAATGCCCAGATCGCTGAAAGTTCACTGACCTTTTTCAGTCAGAAATTCATGAAGACCCGACTCCAGAGAGATCTCACGGATTCCACGGTGAAACGGAATATCGGAACAGCCTTTGGACATCTGGTGCTGGCTTTGATCTCTGCCACACGGGGTACCAGAGATATTCTGATCCATGATATCAAGCTGGATGAGGATCTGGCTAATAACGGGCAATTCTTCTCAGAGTTGGTTCAGTTGGTGGAACGGGATCGGGGCGCTTCAGATGGCTATGACCATTTGAAGAAGCAAACTCGGGGGAAGCGCCTGTCATATAGCGAGATGGTCGTCATGATGACCGAAGCTGGCATTGAAGCAGAGACAATTGAAGCCTATGTGAAAGGGATGACTGGTGAGATCTGTGATAAGGCTCTGGAAGAGGTTGTCAGGCTTACCGCATAACTCTCAACGACACTCCATCCGGCGGCGCTTCTGGTTTAACCTGCCTTTAGTGAATGGAATGAGCCAAACAGGTTCCGAGTGTCGGGGCACATTGCAACCAGTTTAGTCACAGCCCCGCTGTTCCGGAACCTGGCTGAGGTGGCTAAACTTCGAAATCAACAACCACCGTTTTTTGA